>CAIMLY010000273.1 GCA_903842425.1 uncultured Alphaproteobacteria bacterium
ATCAGGGTGACGTTCTCGAGGGTGAAGCCCAGGGCCGCCGCCGCCCAGCCGGAATAGCTGTTCAGCATGGACACCACGACCGGCATGTCTGCGCCGCCGATGGGAATGATCAGGGTGATCCCGAGGATCAGGGCCAGGGCGAAGATGGCCCAGAAGGCCCAGAGGGCCGATCCCCCGCTGACCACCAGCACGCCGACCAGGACCACCAGGGCCAGGCCGATCAGGATGTTCAGGAGGTGCCGGGCGGGCAGGAGGATGGGCGCGCCGGACATGTTGCCGTTCAGCTTGGCGAAGGCGATGACCGAGCCGGTGAAGGTGACCGCCCCGATGGCCAGGCCGAGGGACAGTTCCACGAGGGAGGCCCCGTGGATGGCGCCCGGGGCGCCGATGCCGTAGGCGCCGGGGGTGTAGATGGCGGCCACCGCCACGAGGCAGGCGGCCAGGCCGACCAGGCTGTGGAAGGCGGCGACCAGCTGGGGCATGGAGGTCATGGCCACCCGCCGGGCGATCACCGCGCCGATCACGCCGCCAACGCCGACGCCGGCGAGGATCAGGCCCACCGTCAGGACGTCGAGCTTGCCCTGGCTGAACAGGGTGACCAGGGTCACGGCCACGGCGAGGGCCATTCCGATCATGCCGTTGCGGTTGCCCGCCTGGCTGGTCACCGGGCTGGAAAGCCCGCGCAGGGCCAGGATGAAGAGGACCCCGGAGACGAGGTAGAGGATGGCGGCGAGGTTGGCGCTCACTTCGCGCCCTCCCTCTTCGCCGGTTCCTTCTTCTTGTACATGGCCAGCATCCGCTGGGTGACCAGGAAGCCGCCGAAGATGTTGACCGCAGCAAGGGCCGCGGCCAGGGCGCCCGCGCCCTTGGAGATCATGACCGCGCCCGCGCCGGCGCCGGGCGCCGCCTGGGCGGCGGCGGCCAGCAGGGCGCCGACGATGATCACCGAGGAGACCGCATTGGTCACGGCCATGAGGGGGGTGTGGAGCGCCGGGGTGACGCTCCAGACCACGTAGTAGCCGACAAAGATGGCCAGGACGAAGATGGCCAGCCGGAAGACTGTGGGATCGACGTCCATGGGCGCCTCCGTCAGGACCCGGCGAGGGCCGGGTGCACGATCTTTCCGCCGCTGACGACCAGGGCGGCCTTGAGAATCTCGTCCTCGGGGTCGGGCGCCAGGGCGCCCTCCTTGTCGAGGAGCAGGCCCGAGAAGGCCAGAAGGTTGCGGGCGTAGAGGGCCGAGGCGTCCGCGGCGATCCGGCCGGGCAGGTTGGGCAGGCCCAGGATCTTCACGCCGTTGGCGGTCTCCACGGTCTCGCCGGCCTTCGCCCCCTCGACATTGCCGCCCTGCTCCACGGCGAGGTCGACCATCACCGATCCGGCCTTCATGGAGGCGACCTGGGCTGCGGTCACCAGCCGGGGCGCGGGCCGGCCCGGGATCAGGGCCGTGGTGATCACGATGTCCTGCTTGCCGATGTGGCCCGAGATGAGCTCGGCCTGCTTGGCCTGGTACGCCGCGCTCATCTCCTTGGCGTAGCCGCCGGCGGTCTGGGCGTTGCGGAACTCGTCGTCCTCGACGGCGATGAACTTCGCGCCAAGGGACTCCACCTGCTCCTTGGTGGCCGGACGGACGTCCGTGGCGGTGACCACGGCGCCCAGGCGGCGGGCCGTGGCGATGGCCTGCAGACCGGCGACGCCCACCCCCATGACGAAGACCTTGGCCGCCGCGATGGTGCCGGCCGCCGTCATCATCATCGGCAGGGCCCGGCCATAGGCGGCGGAGGCCTCGATCACGGCGCGGTAGCCCGCGAGGTTGGCCTGGGAAGACAGGACGTCCATCACCTGGGCCCGGGTGATGCGGGGACTGAATTCCAGCGCGTAGGCGTCGACGCCCCGGGCGGCGAGCGCCTCGAGGCCGGCCCGGTCCTGGTGGGGGTTGAGGGAAGCCGCCACGATGGCGCCGTCCTTAAGGGCGCCGAGGGCTTCGACGGAGGGCCCGCGAATCCCGAACAGGATGTCGGCGCCCGTCACGGCCTCGACGGCGGAGGCGCAGAGCCGGGCCCCGGCGGCGGCGTAGTCGGCGTCCAGGCAGGAGGCTGAACGGCCAGCCCCGGCCTCGACGGAGACTTCAAAGCCGGCCGCGACCAGCTTGCGGACGGTCTCCGGCGTTGCGGCGACCCGGGTCTCACCCGGATGGGACTCACGGATGATGGCGATCACGGCCATGATGTCGACCGGTCCTCCTGTTGCAGGCCCAGCGGGTGGCGGACCGCCAGCCCAGGCCTAGTGGCCCTCACCGGGCTTGTCGCGCAGGACAATGATCCCGACCACCGTCACCACGACAGCCGAGATGAAGCCCGGAATGAATCCCGCCGGCGTGCAGAACCAGAGGGTCAGCAGCACCAGCGTGGCGGCGATCGCCAGGGAGCCCCACTTCGTCAGGAGCATGAAGACGCCGTAGGTGGCGGCCTGCTCGCTGATGTCCATCTCGCCGCGGTGATATTCGGAAGCCATAGGGGACTCTCTCGTTCGGACCCAGGGTCGCTTCAGGGGTTACACGCTCGCGCCGCGCCGCTCAAGCCCGGCGCGCGCCTCATCCGGACGCAGCCTCGCCCGGCCAGACCGCCAGCAGGCCCCGGAGGGCCGAGATCAGGGCCAGGGGCTGGTCGATCATGATGTGATGGGCCGAATCCGGGATGGCGATCTCGAGGGTGTGGGCCGGAAGGGGCGAGGGGCCGCCCTCCTTGCGCCGGCTGATGATCGCCGACCGGTCGCCGTAGATGTGGACCAGCGGGATGGAGACCCTGGGCGGTCCCGCGTCCGTCAGGCCGCTCATGACGCTGCGGTCGAGCTTGGCCCACATGTTGGGGTCGAAGCGCCAGCTCCAGCCCTGCTGGCCGTCGGCGCTGGTCACCGTCTTGAGAGACCGCCGGGCGATGTAGTCGGCGATGAAGAGGTTGCCGGCGGCCTGGGGCGGCATCAGGCGGAAGCGGGACAGCGCCTCCTCGAGGGTGGCGTAGACCCGCTGGGCGCGGTCGCCCGTGGGAATGTTCCGGGCCTGCTCGGCCATGCGCTCGGCCATCCGCTTGCCTTCGGGCGAGTCCGGCGGCGGGCCGCCGAAGCCGGTGTCCACCAGGATTGCGGCGCGCATGCGCTCCGGGTGGCTGGCGGCCGCGAAGAACACCTGGGAGCCGCCGAAGGAGTGACCGATGTAGATGGGCCTGCCGGCGTCGTAGAGCCCCGCCGCCCGGGCGACGGCCTCGGCGTCGGTGGCGAAGTCCTGGAAGGCGTAGGTCTCGCGCCAGTCGGAGTCGCCCATGCCGGCCAGGGACATGGAGGCCACGCGGAAGTCCTGGGCGAGGAAGGGCGCGACGAAGCTCCACCAGTCGGCGTGGGCCGAGTTGCCATGCACCAGCAGCAGGCCGGGCTTGCCGCGCTGGCCCCAGACCAGCATCTCGATCCGGGCGCCCAGGGACTCCACGTGGCTGCGCTCGGGCGCCTGGGCGAGGGCGTTGCGGAACCACTCCGGCGAGTCCGGCTCGCGGCCGCGGAAAGGCGCCAGGGGGGCCTGGACCTCGGGCGGCAGGGCGCCGGGCTCGGTGTGGATCGGACGGTCGTCGTAATAGCCGACGGGCGCGCCTTCCTTGATCGCCGGATCGATGGCCATGTCCTACTCCTGCGCCTCCCGGTAGCCCGCCTTGCGGCGGATCGACCGGATTCCCTTGTAAACCCCAGTTCCGGTCATGAGCGTCCGCTCGCCTGACCAGACCCTGCCCGCGACGGTGAAGATGTCGCCGTCCTCGGCGATGATCTCGCTCGTCCCCTCGACCCAATCGCCCATCAGGCCCGGGGCGATGAAGTCCGTCACCAGGCGGACGGTGACCCAGCCCACCTCCCGCTGGTTGGAGATGACCCGTCCCCAGGCCATGTCGGCGAAGCTCATCAGCATGCCGCCGTGGCAGTTGTTCATGCCGTTGGCGTGGTGGGCGTCGACCCGGAAGGCCATGACCTCCAGGTGGGTCACGGGATCCCGCCGGGAATAGAAAGGGCCCACAGCCTGGCCGAACCCGTGCCCCCAGACATTGCTCACAAAGCCATCGGGTACAACGGCCGTTTGGCCTTCTGTCAGGTCATCGGACATAGCGCCCGGGTGACTAAAGGACCCCGGGAAAATGGCAAGCGCCTTCCGGCTTGGCGCGGACGACGGCGCATGATTGAAGAGGGGCCTGAGAGTTTGCCCCGGGGGTGTTCGGCATGTTGAGATCCGGAGTGCTGGCGGTCGGCCTGGCCGCCCTGGCCCTGTCGTCCTGCGCATCGACGTCTGGCGCCGCCCCGAAGGCCGGCGACAAGGCCGCCGCGGCCAAGCCCCTCCCGGCCGGCCTGGACCCCGGCGCGCGCGCCGACGCCTTCCCTTCGACCTACCGGCCGCTGCCGTCGGCGGCCTTCGCCGTCGTGGGCGCCCGCGCCTACACCGGGACCGGGCAGGCGCTGGAGAACGCCACCGTGGTCGTGCGCGATGGCAAGATCGCCGCCGTCGGCGAGGGCCTTGCGGCGCCGGAAGGCGTCCAGGTCATCGACGGCCGCGGCAAGTGGGTCACGCCGGGCCTGATCGACACGCACTCGCACCTTGGGGTCTATGCTTCGCCTTCGGTGGCCGCCCACTCCGATGGCAACGAGCTGACCAACCCCACCACCCCCCAGGTCTGGGCGGAACACTCCGTCTGGCCGCAGGATCCCGGCTTCAACACCGCCCGCATCGGCGGCGTCACCACGGTCCAGGTCCTGCCGGGTTCGGGCAACCTGATCGGCGGCCGCGGGGTGACCCTGCGCAATGTGCCCTCGCGCACGGTCCAGGGGATGAAGTTCCCCGGCGCGCCCTACACCCTGAAGATGGCCTGCGGCGAGAACCCCAAGCGGGTCTACGGCTCGCGGGGGCGGTCCCCTTCCACCCGGATGGGCAATGTCGCCGGCTACCGCGCCGCCTGGGTCGAGGCGGCGGAGTACACGCGCAAGTGGGACGACTACCGGGCAAAGGTCAGGCGCGGCGAGAAGGCCGAGCCGCCCCGCCGGGACCTCGGACTCGATACGCTCTCGGGCGTCCTTCGGGGTGAGATCCTGGTCCAGAACCACTGCTACCGGGCCGACGAAATGGCGATCATGATCGATATCGCCAAGGAGTTCGGCTACCGGATCTCCAGCTTCCACCACGCGGTGGAGTCCTACAAGATCGCCGATCTCCTGGCCGAGAACGGCATCTGCACGGCCACCTGGGCCGGCTGGTGGGGCGCCAAGCTGGAGATGTACGACTCCGTCGAGGCCAATGTCCCCCTGCTGCACGCCGCCAAGGCCTGCGGCATCATCAAGTCGGACGATCCCGACCTCATCCAGAGGCTGAACCAGGAGGCTGCGGTCGCCCTGGCGGCGGGTCGCGCCGCCGGCCTGCAGATCACCGAGGCCGAGGCCATGGGCTGGATCACGGCGAATCCCGCCAAGGCCCTGGGCATCCTCGACCAGACCGGAACCCTTGAGGCGGGCAAGCGGGCCGACATCGTCCTCTGGGATCGCAACCCCTTCTCCGTCTACGCCCGGACGGAAAAGGTCTTCGTCGACGGGGCCCTGACCTGGGACCGGCGTGACGCCAGATACCAGCCTCGGTCCGACTTCGATCTTGGCCAACCCGGCGAGGGAGTCCGCTGATGCGCCGCCAACTCGCCCCCCTCGCCGCCATCCTGGCCCTCGCCGCCGGCCTGCCGGCCTCGGCGGAGACCCTCGCCATCACCGGTGCGCGGCTTCTTACGGCCGGGCCCGCGGGGACCGTCGAACAGGGCGTCATCGTCATCCGGGACGGAAAGATCGTCTCGGTCGGCAGGGGCGCGCCGCCCGCGGGCGCCCGGGTGATCGACGCCTCCCGCGCGGTGGTCACGCCCGGCCTCTTCGCCACCGGCAGCCTCCTGGGCGCCGTGGAGATCAGCGCCCTGGGCGACGACCTTTCCGTCGACAACCCGCAGATCGGCGCCGCCTTCGACATCCGCGAGGGCCTGGACCCCGCCTCGACCCTGATCCCGGTGGCCAGGACCGGCGGACTGACCTCCGCGGTGGTCCTGCCCCAGCCCGCGGGCGGCGGCTACGCCGCGCACGAGCACGACGGCGAAGTCTCTGGCGGAAGGCTGACCGCGGGCGGCGGGAGTGAGCCGCGGCCCAACACCCTGTTCGCGGGCCAGGGGGCGGTGATCCGCCTGAATGGCTCGGAGGACATGGTGATCCGGGGCGGCGTGGGCGTCATGGTCGCCTTCGGCAACGCCGGAGCCCGTGCAGCCGGCGGCGCGCGCGGGGCCCAGGTCGCCGCCCTGAAGGCGGTCTTCGCCGATGTCCGGGCCTACGCCGCGAACCGTGGAGCCTGGGAAAAGGGCGGCTACAGGGAACTGGGCCTGTCCAGGGCCGACCTGGAGGCCCTCGTGCCCCTGGTCCAGGGTCGCACGCCCCTGATCGCCCGGGCGCACCGGGCGGCGGACATCCGCGCCGTTCTCAGGCTGGCCCGGGAGGAGAACCTGAAGCTGGTCCTGGAAGGCGCTGAGGAAGGCTGGATGGCGGCCGCCGAGATCGCCCGCGCCGGCGTCCCGGTCATCATCAACCCCATCACCAACCGACCCGACAGCTTCGAGGTCCTGGGCGCCACCCTCGAGAACGCCGCGCGCCTGAACGCCGCCGGCGTGACCCTGGCCTTCACCGCGCCCGAGGGCGCCGCACACCGGGCCCGCGAAACCCGCTACGGCGCCGGGACCGCCGTGGCCTGGGGCCTGCCCTGGGATGCCGCCCTGGCGGCGGTGACGATCAATCCCGCGCGGATGTTCGGCGTCGGCGACCGCACCGGCAGCCTGGAGCCCGGCAAGGATGCCGACCTGGTGATCTGGTCGGGCGACCCCTTCGAGCCCCTCTCGGCCCCGAAGGCGGTCTACATCCGCGGCCAGGCCCAGGACCTGACCACCCGCCAGACCGAGCTGAGGGACCGCTACAAGGACCTTGGCGGTCCCCTGCCCCCGGCCTATCGCCACCGTTGACCCCCTCACCCGGCTTCGCCGGGAGCTCCCCCTGATGGGGAGCAATTAGGGGTCGGTAATTCCTCCCCCGAGGGGGAGGTGGCTCGCGCAGCGGGCCGGAGGGGGTCTGCTGGGCCGCCGTCGCTTCGCTGTCGGCGCTTCAGCCGACCAGGGCCTCGAAGGCGTCGACCCGGCGTTCCAGCTGTCGCACGCCCGCGGCCCAGAAGGTCGTTTCGCGGGGGTCCAGGCCGAAGCGGGCCAGGGCCTCGACGCAGGTGCGCACGCCACCCGAGGCCAGCAGGTCCTCGTAGAGGGGGACAAAGCCCTCCGGGTCTTCGCGCCGCTTCTCCATCAGGGCCCGGACCAGCAGGTCCCCGAAGGCGTAGGCGTAGACGTAGAAGGGCGAGTGCACGAAGTGGCTGATGTAGGTCCAGTAGTGCTCGTAGCCGGCGTTCAGCCGGATCGCCGGGCCGAGGCTCTCGCCCATCACCTCCAGCCAGAGCCCGCCGATCGCCTCCGCGGACAGCTCGCCGTCCCGGCGGGCGGCGTGGAAGCGGGCCTCGAAACGGTGGAAGGCCATCTGCCGGACCACGGTGTTGAGCCCGTCCTCGATCTGGCCGGCGAGCAGGCCGAGCTTCTCCTTCGGCCCGGCCTCGGCCAGCAGCCGCTCGAAGACCAGGCCCTCGCCGAAGATGGAGGCGGTCTCGGCCAGGGTCAGGGGGGTGTCCGCCAGGAGGGTCCCGAGGGGCGCGCAAAGGCGCTGGTGGACGGCGTGGCCGAGCTCGTGCGCCAGGGTCAGGACGTCCCGGCGTTCGCCCATGTAGTTCATGAAGACGTAGGGATGGTGCGGGGCGATCACCGGATGGGAGTAGGCGCCGGACTGCTTTCCGGCGCGCGGCCGGGCGTCGATCCAGGGCTGTTCGAACAGGTCCCGGGCGCTGTCGGCGAACTTCGGGGCGAGGTCGCGGAAACTGGACTCGACGACCTCCCGGGCCTCGGTCCAGGACCAGAGCCGAGGCGCGCCGGTCTCCAGGGGCGCATTGCGGTCCCAGTGGTCCAGGGCGGTGCGGCCCATCACCTTCGCCTTCAGCCGGTAGTAACGGTGGCTGACCCGCTCGTAGCCCGCCGAGACGGCGGTCTCGAGGGCGTGGACGGCCTCGGGGTCCACCTCGTTGGCGAGGTGCCGGGGCGCAGCCGGGTCGGGATATCGCCGCCAGCGGTCCTCGACCTGCTTCTCGAAGGCCAGGGTGTTCATCACCAGGGCCAGGGTCGGCGCCGCCTCGCCCAGGGCTGTGGACAGTCCCCCCGCGACCTGCCGCCGTCGGGCCGGGTCGGCGTCGGACAGGGCGTTCAGGGCCTCGGGCAGGGTCAGGCGGCTGCGGCCGGCGCGCACCTTGAGCCGGGCCAGGGTCTCGTCGTGCAGGCGGGTCCAGTTGGCCACCGCCGGGCCCCGGTCCACCAGCAGGCGCTCCAGGTCGGCGGACAGCTCGTGAGGCCGGAAGGCCCGCACCCGGCGCAGCCAGGGCCGCCAGCGGGCGGCGGCGGGAACCGCGGCCAGGGCGGCCTCGACCTCGGCGTCGTCCAGCTGGTTGATCTCGAGGGTGAAGAACAGGCTCTCGGCCCCGATGGCCGCTGACCGCGCCCGGATGTCGGCCTCGAACCGGGCCCAGTCCGGGTCGCTCCGGGACGTCGAGGCGGCCAGGCCCGCGTAGGAGCCGACCCGCCAAAGGGCGTTGGTCGCGTCCTCGTAGAGCCGGATTCCCCGGTTGAGGAGGTCGCCCAGGCTTGCGGCGGCGGCCCGGGCGGAGACAAGCCGGCCCTTCAGTTGCACCAGGGCGGCGTTGGCGGCCACGGCGGCGTCAAGGTCGGCGTCAAGGCGGGGGTCCTCCCGGCCGGCGTAGAGGTCGTCCAGGCGCCAGACGGGAAGGCTTTCAGGAGCAATGTGCGCGGTCATGCCCTCCTCCTAACCCGGGGACTCAGGCCGCCGCCAGTCCCCTGCGGACGGCGGCTTTCACGCCCTCCCTTGACGAGGCGAGGGGCGACGGGCGATTTTGGGGACGGCTGGGGATGGCCGATCACGCCACAGGAGTGTGACCTCAAATGAGTATCCGAGCCGCCGCCCTTTCCGCGGCCCTTCTCGCGGCTTCCGCCGCAAACGCTGCGCCCGCCGCCAAGGCCGAGCCGTCACGTCCCGCCGGCCCGCCCTGCTTCCGCCTGAACGAACTGGGCGGCCACAAGATCGCCGGGCCCGACACGCTCTATTATTCGGTGCGCCGGAAGGAGGTGTACAAGTTCACCTTCAGCGGCTCCTGCCTGGCGGGAGTGACCAGCTCCGACCCCCTGGTCCTCGAACCCCTCGGCGCCTCCAGCCAGATCTGCAAGCCGATGGACCTCAACCTCGGGGTCGGCGGGCCGATGTCGCGCCGCTGCATCATCAAGTCGATTGAGCGGCTCACCCCCGAGCAGGCTGCAGCCCTGCCCAAGAAACTGAAGCCCTGAGTCTCGGCCTCAGCGTCCCTGAGGCAGGGGCTCCAGTCCCAGGCAGACCGAGACGCAGCGCCGGGCCAGTTCCTCGCCGGCGTCGACCAGCGGCGCCCGGACGTCGCCCGGGTCGAGCACCAGCGGAACCTCCGTACAGCCGGCGATCACAGCCTCGGCGCCTTCGCGGACCAGGGCCTCGGCCAGCCCGGCCATCGCCTCGCGCACGGCGGGTCCGACATCCCCGGCCTTGATCCGGGCCAGGAGGTCCATGAACTGCGCCTGGTGCTCCCGGGACAGGGTGACCAGGCCCATGCCCTGGGCGGCGATGTACTCGTGATAGAGGCGCACGGCGTCCTTCGTGCCCAGTACGCCGGCCCGCCGGGCCCCGGTGTCCCGGGCGACCCGGGACGCGGTCTCGATCATGTCCACCAGCGGCAGGCCCGAGGCCCGGCTGATCAGGTCGGCGTGGACGTGGGCCGTATTGCAGGCGATGGCCAGCACCTGGGCCCCGGCGCCCTGCAGGCCGCCCGCCATTTCCGCCAGCACCGGTCCCGGCCGGGCGAAGGGGTCGTTGCGGTCCGGGACCTGGGGATTGATGTCGACGATCACCCGGATGTGGTCCTGGTCCCGCTCGGCGGGGGTCAGGGCCTGGACCTTGCCCAGGAAATCGACGGTGGCGGCGGGGCCCATGCCGCCGAGGACGCCCAGTACGCGGCTCATGCGAGATGCTCCTCCAGGACGGACGCATAGCCGGCAAGGCCCTGGGCCCCGCCGGTGTGCAGGAAGACGACGGTCTCGCCCGACCAGCGGCCCTTCCGGGCATAGTCGACGAGGCCCTTCATGGCCTTGCCGGTATAGACAGGATCCAGCAGCAGGCCTTCGGTCCGGGCGGCCAGGCGCAGGGCCTCGAACACCCCCTCGTCGGCAATTCCGTAGCCCGCGCCCACATAGTCGCAGTCAGCCACGATCATGTCCCGACGGACCCGGTCGCCATGGCCGAGCAGGGCCGCCGTCTCCACCGCCAGGGCGTGGACATTGGCCTCCTGGCGGTCCTTCGGGGCGCGGACGCCGAAGCCATTGACGGGGATGTCCGCACCGATCACGGCAAGACCGGCGACGAGGCCGGCGTGGGTGCCGGCGCTGCCGGTGGCGGTGACGATCCGGTCGATCCTGAGGCCCTGGGCGTCGGCCTGGACCAGGAGCTCGCGCGCGCAGTCGGCATAGCCCAGGGCGCCCACTGCATTCGAGCCGCCGCCGGGGATGACATAGGGCCGTCCGCCGCGGGCGCGCACTTCGTCCGCCACCTCCGCCAGGGCGGCGTTCATGTCGCTCCCGGCCGGCACGCGGCGCAGCCGCCCGCCCAAGAGCCGGTCGAGCAGGACGTTGCCCGAGAGGTTGTAGTCCTCGGAGTCGGTCGCGACCCGGGTCTCCAGGATGATCTCGCAGGCAAGGCCGAACCGGGCCGCAGCGGCGGCGGTCTGGCGGACGTGGTTGGACTGGACGGCGCCCTGGGTCACCAGGGTGTCGGCGCCGGCCTGAAGGGCCTCGCCCACCAGGAACTCGAGCTTGCGGGTCTTGTTGCCGCCGCCGGCCAGGCCGGTGCAGTCGTCGCGCTTGACCCAGAGGGTCGGCCCGCCGAGGGCCTGGCTGAGGCGCGGCAGGGGCTCCAGCGGGGTCGGCAGGTGGGCGAAGCGGGCGCGGGGGAAGCGGGCCAGGTGCATTCAGGTCTCCTCGCCCCGCCCCTTACACCGGCCGGGGCCGTTCCGCACCCCGCAGGCGCTCAAGACGGCGTATTCCCCCCGAGGCGCCTCGGCCCTAGATAGACGCCATGTCCGCAGACACGCCGCCGCTTCCCCTCCGCATCCGGGGCCTCGCCAAGTCGGTGCCGGGGGGCCGGGTTCTGTTCGAGGACCTGAACCTGGACCTGCGCGCCGGCGAGGTGGTCGCCGTCACCGGCGAGTCCGGCGCGGGCAAGTCGACCCTGCTCAACCTCGCCGCCGGCCTCGATTCGGCGGACCGGGGCGAGATCGAGATCGCCGGGCAGGCCCTCTCCCGCCTGGACGAGGCCGGTCGCACCCGCCTGAGGCGCGACCGCCTGGGCTTTGTCTTCCAGGCCTTCCACATCCTGCCCCACCTCACCCTGGCCCAGAACACGGCCCTGCCCCTGGTGCTGGCGGGCGCCTCCGGCGAGCCGGCCCTGGCCCGGGCGGCGGAGCTGCTGGCCGCCGTGGGCCTCGGCGGCCGCGAGGCCGATTTCCCGGCCCAGTTGTCCGGCGGCGAGCTCCAGCGCTGCGCGATCGCCCGGGCCCTCGTCCACGGGCCGGCGCTGATCCTCGCGGACGAGCCCACGGGCAACCTCGACCCGGAGACCGCTGACCGCAGCCTGGGACTCCTGCTGGACGCCGCCCGCTCGCGTAGTGCGGCGGTGTTGCTGGTGACCCACTCGGCCCGGGCGGCGGAGGCTGCGGACCGGATCCTCGTCCTCGGCCGGACCGGCCTGACGGACCGGCATGGCGGCTGACCCGCCTCTCTCCCGCACCCTGCTGGGCTGGATGGTCCGCGGCGAATGGCGCGCCCATCCCGTCCGCACCCTGGTGGCGGTCCTCGCCATCGCCGTGGGCGTGGCCCTGGGCTTCGCCGTCCACCTCGTCAACCGCTCGGCCCTGGTAGAGTTCGACGCCGCCGTGCGCAGCGTCAGCGGAGCGGCTGACCTGAGGATCGAGGCGGTCAGCGCCGCCGGCTTCGACGAGTCCCTCTTTCCCGTCGTGGCGCGCCTGCCGGGCCTGGCGGCCGTCAGTCCCGTCGTCGAGGTCCCCGCGCGCACTGCCGACGGCAGGAGCCTGACCTTGATCGGGGTCGATCCCCTGCGCGCGGCGCGGGTGACGCCGGCCCTGGCGGCCGGCTCCGGGGCCGGGTTTGGCGCCGGCGGCGCCCTCGCCTTCGAGGACTCGGTCTGGCTCTCCCCAGCCCTCAGGCCGGACGGGGACGGGACCTTCGCGGTGCTGGCGGGCGGTCACCGGATCGTCCTGCCGGTCGCCGGGGGCCTGCCCTCCGTCGAGGCCGGCCGGCGGATCGCCGTGGCCGACATCGCCGCCGTCCAGCAGCGGTTCGACCGGCTGGGCCGTCTGACCCGCCTGGACATCGCCCTCGCCCCGGGCGCCCGTCCCGAGACCGTGGCCAAGGCCATCGCCGCACGCCTGCCCGCCGACGCCCGGCTCAGCACCCCCGAGGCGGAAAGCCGCCGGACCGGCGATCTGTCCCGCGCCTACCGCGTCAACCTCGGCATGCTGGCCATGGTGGCCCTGCTGACCGGAGGATTCCTGGTCTTCTCCGCCCAGTCCCTGTCCATCGCCCGTCGCCGGGCGGCCTTCGCCCTCCTGCGGGTGCTGGGCCTGCCCAGGACGGGCCTTTTCCTGCAGGTCCTGGCCGAGGGCGCGGTCCTGGGGCTCCTGGGGGCGGCGACCGGCCTCGCCGCCGGGGCGGGACTGGCCTGGGGGGTGCTGGGCCTCCTCGGCGGCGACCTCGGCGGCGGATACTTCAGCGGCAGCCGGCCGGCCCTCGACATCTCTCCCGGTTGGGCGGCGATCCACGCGGGCCTGGGCCTGGCGGTGGCCCTGGCCGGCAGCCTCTTCCCCGCCCTGGAGGCGGCCCGCGCCGCCCCCGCACTGGCGCTGAAGTCCGCCGGCCAGTCCGGAGACCCCCGGCGGCGGCCGGCCCTGCTCCCCGCCGTCGGGCTGGGCGCCCTGGGCCTGGCGTTCGCCTTCGCCCCGCCGGTCGCCGGCCTGCCCCTGTTCGGCTACCTCTCCATCGCCCTCATCCTGGCCGCCGGGGTGGCGGCCATGCCCTGGCTGGCCCGGCTGCTGATCGCCCCCCTGGCGCGGATCGGGGCGCCGGTCCCGGTGCGCCTTGCGGCCGCCCGGCTGGCGGGCGCCCCGGACCAGGCCGCCGTCGCCCTCTGCGGGCTGGTGGCCAGCGCCGGCCTCATGGCCGCCATGGGGCTGATGGTGGCGAGCTTCCGGGGGTCGGTGGACGACTGGCTGGGGGCGATCCTGCCCGCCGATGTCTACCTGAGGGTGGCCGAGGCCGAGACCGCGGGCCTGGACACGGCCCTCCAGGCCCGCCTCGCGGCCCTGCCCGGGGTCGGACGCCTGGAGGCCCGGCGGTCCCTGACCCTGCGCCTGGCCGCCGACCGGCCCGCCGTGGTTCTCCTGGCCCAGCCCCTTCCCGCCGGGGCGTCCGCGCCGGACCTGCCCTGGCGACGGGGACCGGTCCCGGCGGCGCCGGGCGAGACCCCGGTCTGGGTCTCCGAGCCCCTCTCCCGGCTCTACGACCTGAAGCCTGGCGACACCCTCGACCTGCCCCTCGCCGGGGGCCGATCGCCCGTGCGGGTCGCCGGCGTCTGGCGGGACTATGGACGCCAGTTCGGCGCCCTGGCGATGGACCGTCGGGACTATGTGCGCCTCACCGGGGACGCCGGCGCCAACGAGGCGGGGCTGACCCTCGCGCCGGGCGCCCACCTGCCGGACGTCCTGCAGGGGGTGCGCGCCGCCCTTCCCCCGGACCTGGCCGCCCAGACCGAGGTGGCGCCCGCCGGCGAGATCCGCCGGGCCGCCCTGCGCATCTTCGACCGCAGCTTCGCGGTCACCTACGCCCTGGAGGCAGTGGCCATCCTGGTCGGCGTGGCGGGGGTGGCGGCGACGGTCTCGGCCCAGACCCTGGCCCGGCGGAGGGAGTTCGGAATGCTGCGGCACGTGGGGGCCGGCCGGGGGCAGATCCTGGCCATGCTGGCCCTCGAGGGCGCCTTCCTCGGCGCCGTTGGCGCGGTTGCCGGCCTGGCCCTCGGGGCGGCCATGGGCCAGGTTCTGATCCAGGTGGTCAACCCCCAGTCCTTCAACTGGACCATGGACACCCGCTGGCCCCTCGGCCTGCTCGGCGGCCTCGCCGTCGCCCTGACCCTGGCCTCGTCCCTCACCGCCCTGCTGGCCGGCCGCAGCGCCCTGTCGGCCGACGCGGTCCGGGCCGTGCGGGAGGACTGGTGAAATGGGGGCCCTGACGCGCAGGATCCTCATGGCCGCCGCCGCCGGTGCGGCCCTGCCCCCCGCTGTCGCCCACGCCGCGCCGACCTTCGCCCCGGTGGTCCCCGGCCGCCGGCTGGCCTTTCCCCGTGACCACGGCGCCCATCCCGATTTCCGCACCGAGTGGTGGTACCTCACCGGCTGGCTGGAGACCGCCAGCGGCCCCCTCGGATTCCAGGTCACCTTCTTCCGGACACGGACGGGACTCGGCGAAGGCAATCCCAGCCGCTTTGCGCCCCGGCAGGTGCTGTTCGCCCACGCCGCCCTGTCCGACCCCGAGGTCGGCAGCCTGCTGCACGCCCAGAGGATCGCCCGCCAGGGCTTCGGCCTGGCGGAGGCCTCGACGAGCGACATGGACATTGTCCTGGACGACTGGCGGCTGGCGCGGGAGCCTTCGGGCCGGATGCGCGCCCGGGCGGGCGGCGACGACTTCACCCTCGACCTGGCCCTGGCGCCCACCCAGTCCCTGCTGCTGCAGGGCCAGGCCGGCTTCAGCCGCAAGGGCCCCCAGCCCAGCCAGGCGAGCTGGTACTACACCCTGCCCCACCTGGAGGTCACCGGAGACCTGGTCCGCAGGGGCCGGACAGCCAGGGTGCGGGGGCGGGCCTGGCTGGACAGGGAATGGTCGTCCACCCTGCTCGATCCCCGGGCGGTGGGCTGGGACTGGACCGGAATCAACCTCGACGACGGCGGCGCGCTGACCGCCTTCCGTGTGCGGGACGCCCGGGGGCGGGCCCTGTGGACCGGCGGCTCCCTGCGGACGGGGGACGGACGGCTCTGGACCGCCCCGAACGGCGCCGTCGCCTTCGAAGGCGGACGGACCTGGACGTCGCCGAGGACCGGGGCGGTCTATCCGGTGGCGCCGTCGGTGCGCCTGCAGACCCCCCAGGGGGAAAGACGCTGGGCCCTGACGCCCCTGTTCGACGACCAGGAACTGGACAGCCGGCCCTCGGGAGGGCCGGTCTACTGGGAAGGCGCCGTACGCATCCCGGGCGGCAGGGGCTACCTGGAGCTGACCGGCTACGCCGCTCCGCTGAGGCTGTAGGACGGGCGGCGTCCGGGGATAGGACCGGGTGGATCAACGGCGTCTCAGCTGACCCCCTCCGGCCCGCTTTGCGGTCCACCTCCCCCTGATGGGGAGGAATTAGTGAGCCAATTGCTCCCCCAAGGGGGAACTCCCGGCGAAGCCGGGTGAGGGGGTCAATCCCCCTCGCCGCATTCACCCCGCGAGTGCTGCGGCGTCGAGGAGAGCCAGGTCCCCGCCGCCGGCCATCACGCCTTCGGCCACCCCGGACGCCTGGGCCAGGACCTGGTCGGCGAAGATCCGGGCCAGGGCGGCGCGGGATTCCGCAAGGGCCGGAGCACGATCCACAGCCAGCAGGGCCTGGCGGGCCAGGAGCCAGCCGCCGATGACGTCGCCGGACAGGCGCAGGTAGGCCGTGGCGCCGGCCAGGGCGTCGGGGCCCCGGTTCTGCTGCATCCAGTCCGTCGCCCGGGCGAGCGCCGCGACCCCGGCGGAGAGCCGGCGACCGACCCCTGCCAGTCCCGGCGCCGCGGCGAGGCGGTCGGCGTCGGCCGACATCTCGGCGCAGAATCCCGGCATCAGGACGCCGTCCATCATGGTCAGCTTGCGGCCGGCGAGGTCGACGGCCTGCACGCCATTGGTGCCCTCGTAGATCGGGGCGATCCGGGCGTCGCGATAGTGCTGGGCGGCGCCCGTGTCCTCGATGAAGCCCATGCCGCCATGGACCTGGACGCCCATGGAGGCCACCTCCACCCCGACGTCCGTGGACCAGGCCTTGGCGATGGGGGTCAGGAGCTCCTGGCGGCCGCGGGCCAGGGCGCGGGCGTCGGCGTCCGGATCCAGGCGGGCCCGGTCAGCCAGCACGCCGGTCAGGAGGCAGATGGCCCGGGCGGCCTCCACCTTCGCCCGCATGAGGGCGAGGCTCCGGCGCACGTCCGGATGGCCGAAGATCGTCTCCCCGCCCAGGGCCGGGCGGCCCTGGATTCGGTCCTGGGCGTAGGCCAGGGCCTGCTGGAGGGCGCGCTCGGCGATGGCGACGCCCTGCACCCCCACCTGCAGGCGAGCGGCGTTCATCATGACGAACATGTGCGCCAGGCCGTTGTTCGCCTCGCCGACCAGCTCGGCCCGGGCGCCCTCGAAGAGCATGACGCAGGTGGGCGAGCCGTGGATGCCCAGCTTGTGCTCGATGGAGGCCGGGCGCAGGGCGTTGGCCGCGCCCAGGCGGCCCTCGGCGTCGATCAGGCGCTTGGAGGCGAGGAAGAGGCTGATCCCCTTCACCCCGGGCGGGGCGTCGGGCAGGCGGGCCAGCACCAGGTGGCTGAAGTTCTCCGCCGCGTCGGGGTCGCCCCAGGTGATGTAGATCTTCTGGCCGGAGATCCGGTAGCCGCCCTCGCCGTCAGGCTCGGCCCGGGCGGTGACGCAGGCGAGGTCGGTGCCGGCCTGGGGCTCGGTCAGGTTCATGGTGCCGGTCCACTCGCCCGAGACCAGGCGGGGCAGGACCAGGCGCTTCTGGCGCTCGGTGCCGTGCAGGGTCA
>CAIMLY010000274.1 GCA_903842425.1 uncultured Alphaproteobacteria bacterium
CCCCCAGGGGGAGGTGG
Organism: uncultured Alphaproteobacteria bacterium; assembly: GCA_903842425.1. Classification (GTDB taxonomy): domain Bacteria; phylum Pseudomonadota; class Alphaproteobacteria; order Caulobacterales; family Caulobacteraceae; genus Phenylobacterium. The sequence continues at coordinate 18 of CAIMLY010000274.1, forward strand.
CGCGCGCAGCGCGACGGAGGGGGTCTGCTGAGCGGCTGATCAGGGGATCACCCTCGCCGTTTCCAGCCCCGAGACCGAGTCCTGGAAGATGTAGGTCGCCCGCGGGACGGCCGTCTTGCCGGCCTCGAACACGGTGACGAGGGTCACGCTGCGGTCCTGCCGCCAGCCAATGCCAGGAAAGCCCACCGCCGCCACGCGCCAGCGGCCGTCGTACTCCGTCGCCACCACATCCAGTTCGTCCTCCGAGAACCCGGGCATGACCTGGGTCTTCGGCGACTTTCCAAAGACGGGCAGTTCGCGCTGGCTGCGCTGCAGCTGGGACCGGACCTGGTCGACCAACGCCTCCGTGGACCTCGGCGGAGGGTTCAGGTGGTAGTCGACCGGGGTCGCCCGCCGGCCATAGAGGGCGTCCTGGGCCTTCGTGCGGTTGAAGGCCGCGGCCAGGACCTGGGCCGTCGTGTCAAAGGCCTGGCAATCCCCCGGACGGCCGCACAGCCGCTCGGCCAGGCGCCGCTCGGACTGAAGCAGGAGGCTGACCTGGCAGGTGCGTCCCCAGCCCTGCCCGGTCCAGGGTGTCACCCGGATCGTGACCAGGGGCTTGCGCGCGGCGTTCGCCTCACCCGGCGAAAGGTGGGACCTCTGCAGGTGGATGAGGGCGGGTACGCGCCCTGCCCGCCCCACATGGGCCTGGGAGGCGCCGCAAAGCTCGCCGCTCAGGGGCGGCGACGGGACGATCACGGCGGGGCCGCCTGGCGCCGGGCGGGCGAAGACCAGGCTCTGGCACGCCGCCGTCCCTGACACGTGGCTGACCTCGAAGACATCGGTCCCGGGCAGGCGGCGGACATCGACGGGAGCGCGGCCGTCCGGCAGGTCGAGGGCGCGCCGGACGGAGGCCTGGACGGCCACCTGCGCCTCGGGCGCTGAGGTCGGCGGGGCGGCCGGGACGATCTCGACCAGGGAGTCCACGGCAGACGTCCCCAGCGCCGACCACCGGGCCTCACCCAGGCCCCGGGCCTGCGCCGCGACCGCCTCGCAGGGCGCCAGGTCCGAAGGCGGAGGCCGGACCGCTGCAGGGGGGCGGACGTCAGTCCGCGGCGGCGACGCCCCGGCCACAAGCCCCCAGATCACCAGGCCCAAGCCGGCGACGAGAAGCCCCCGTGTCGCCACGTCGATCCTGGCCATCTGCAATCTCCCGGGCTTGACCTCGGCCCCGTGCAAGACCTACCCCTGCGCCCGCCTGGGGGGCAACCGGAGTTCGACATGCGCAGACGGCTTCTCACCGCCATACTCGGCCTCGCCTTCGCCGGCCCGGCCTTCGCTCACGACTATTCCGCAGCCGCCCTGCGCATTGACCACCCCTGGACCCGGCCAACGGCAGCGGGCGCCCCCGCCGCCGCCGGCTACATGGACATCACCAACACCGGCAGGACCGCAGACCGGCTGGTGTCCGTGACCACGCCCCACGCTGCCCGGGCTGAAATCCACCAGTCCTCGATGGAGGGCGGGATGATGCGGATGAAGGCCCTGCCCCAGGGCGTCGAGATCCCGGCGGGCGGCAAGGTGAGCCTGGCCCCCGGCGGTCTGCACGTCATGCTGTTCGCGCCCAAGGCGGCCGTCGCACCGGGAGACCGGATCCCGCTCACCCTGACCTTTGCAAAGGCGGGCAAGGTCACCGTCCAGCTGGCGGCGGAGTCCCGGCCGCCGGCCAGGCCCGCCGCCATGCCCGAGGGCCACCAGCACTAGCCGGCGGCCAGCGCGGGTTCAGCTGTTGTCTTCGACCGGCGCTTCAGGGCCGTTCTTCTTGATCGAATCGATGGCGTTCTGGGCGCTCGCCTTCGAGGTGTAGCCCTCGGTCGAGAACATGACCTCGCTGTTGAACTTGAAGCGCACGCGGAACTCGCCCGCCTTGTCCTTGTAGATTTCGAACTTGTGAGCCATCGGATATCCCCCATTGAAAGGCTTTCGGCGCGCACCCTCGCGCGACGGCCTCAGGGGCGTCAAGGCGCCCCGTAGAGGCCAGCCATCGGATCCGGCGGAGAAACCAGGATGGCCGACAAGACCCAGGCCCTGAGGCGACTCCTCGACATCATGGCCCGGCTCCGGAACCCGCAGGACGGCTGCGCCTGGGACCTGGAGCAGACCTTCGCGACCATCGCCCCCTACACGGTGGAGGAGGCCTACGAGGTCGCCGACGCCATCCAGCGCGGCGA
>CAIMLY010000275.1 GCA_903842425.1 uncultured Alphaproteobacteria bacterium
CCTCGGGATTGTCGACGATCTCGGAGGGCGTGCCCTCCAGCAGCAGCTCGCCCGCATGGATGATGGCGGCACGGTCGATGATGTCCAGCGTCTCGCGGACATTGTGGTCGGTGATCATGATGCCGATGCCGCGGGCCTTGAGGTAGCCGATCACCTCGCGGATGTCGGCGATGGCCAGGGGATCGATCCCGGCGAAGGGTTCGTCCAGCAGCATGTAGGCCGGCTCGGAGGCCAGGGCCCGGGCGATCTCCACGCGCCGCCGCTCGCCGCCGGACAGGGAGACGGCCGGCGACCTGCGCAGGTGGTCGATCCTCAGCTCCGCCAGGAGGCCCGAGACCGTTTCCCGGGCCTTTCGGGCGTCGGGCTCGCGCAGCTCGACCACGGACATGACGTTCTCCTCGACCGTCATGCCCCGGAAGATGGAGGGTTCCTGCGGCAGGTAGCCCAGGCCCATCCGGGCGCGCTGGTACATGGGCTGGGCGGTGATGTCCTCGCCGTCCAGCCAGATGGCCCCTTCGTCGGCTGCGACCAGGCCCGTGATCATGTAGAAGCAGGTGGTCTTGCCGGCGCCGTTTGGGCCAAGGAGCCCCTTCACCTCGCCCCGGCCCAGCCTGAGTGAGACGCCCTTGACCACGGCGCGGCCGCGGTAGGTCTTGCCGATCCGGTCGACGACCAGACCTTCCGGTTCCGGGGCCACCGCCACCGGAGGCCTACTTCGGGGCCCCGGGCTTGGCGCCCGGGTAGATGACGGTGCGAACGCGCCGGCCGCTGCGCTCGCCGCCGCCTTCCATGCGCGCATCGCCCGACACGGTGTTCACCACGAGACGCTCGCCCTTCATGACGTCCTGCCCGCGCGAGGCCGCCACCGAGCCGGTGACGGTCAGGGTCTGGGCCTTGGCGTCATAGACCGCCTGGTCGCCCCGCACCCTCTGCTCGGGGGTCACGTAGAAGACCGACCCCGTCGCCTCCATGCGCAGGAGATCGCTGCTGCAGCCGGACTTGCCCGCGCCGGCGGGCGCCGGGGCGTAGATGATCTTCAGCTGGTCGGCCCGCAGCCGGCTGGTCTCCTGCAGGGCCTCGGCGCCGCCCCGGTAGACCGCAGAGCACTGGCTATTCACCAGCTCCAGCTGGTCGGCTGTGATGTCGACCGGCGCCTTGGAGTTGCGGGCCAGCTGGGCCTGTGCGGCAGGGGCCAGGGCGAGGACCAGGAGCCCCGCCGTCACCGCCCCGCGGACCGTCTTCAGATCTCTCATGCTCGCTCGTTCCTGCGCTCAGGGCCCGGAGCTCGGCTCGAGGCGGGTGCTGACCCCGCCGCCGAACACGAGGCGGTCGCCCCTGTCGTATACGCCATAGGACTTCGCGTTGATTTCTCCAAGCGAGCCCACGCCCTGGATGGCGCCATCCCCGACCACTTCCCCAAGGGCGGTGTCGAAGGTCGAGGCCCCGGTCAGGAAACTGATGTCGCCGCCATTGAGACGGACATCGCCGGTCAGCTTCAGGAGATGTTCGGACTCATTGTAGTCGCCCTTGAGCGCCGAGATGCGGATGGGTTCGCCCGGATCACGCCTGAGCAGGAGGACCGGCTGGTCCAGGAGGACGCGATCGTAGTCCCCCGGGTCCCGGGTGGCGTTGCGCGCCGTAAGGGTGAAGGCCCGTCCCTTGCGATCCTGGCCGACGAACCGGGGGTTCACAAGCTGGATCGGGGCTCCGGTCTCCACCGGCCGTGTCCGCGGGGCCGCGAGCATGGCCAGGGCGAGGTAGCCGGCCAGCACCAGCAGGATGGCGCCGATCAGCGCCGGCAGGAGCCATCTCAGGCGGCGTACGCGGAGGGAGCGCCGGCGCCAGGAGACCGCCTCACGGGCGCGGCGGGCGGCGGGCAGGACGGCCCCTTCCGTCACGACCGGGGCTCCGGGCCGACTTCAGGCATGGGCGAAGATGTCCATCTCCTCCCAGCCGGCCAGGTCGAGGAGGGCGCGGTGGGGAAGGAAGCCGAAGCAGGCCTCGGCGAGCTCGGCCCGGCCCTCCCGGCGGAGCATCTCGTCCAGCCGCTCGCGCAGCCGGTGCAGGTGCAGGACGTCGGAGGCGGCGTAGGCGACCTGCTCGGGCGTCAGGGCGGGCGCGCCCCAGTCCGAGCTTTGCTGGACCTTGGACAGGTCGACGCCCAGGAGTTCCCGGGACAGGTCCTTGAGGCCGTGCCTGTCCGTGTAGGTGCGGGCCAGCTTGGAGGCGATCTTGGTGCAGTAGACCGGCGCTGTGACCACGCCGAGGTGGAGGCGGAACATGGCGATGTCGAACCGCCCGAAGTGCAGGATCTTGGTCACCGCCGGATCCGCGAGCAGGGCCTTGAGGTTCGGCGCGTCGTAATCCGGGCGGGAGAGGCGGACCAGATGGGCGTCGCCATCCCCGGCCGAGAGCTGGACCACGCACAGGGGATCCCGGCCCAGCCGCAGGCCCATGGTCTCCGAATCCACGGCGACGGAAGCGACGCCCGCGAAGAGGCCGTCGGGAAGATCACCTTCATGAAGATAGTTCGCCACGGTCCGCCGTCTCCGCCGGTTGATTGTGCTTCGCCCCCCGAAAGGGGGACGGTGGTGCCCAGGAAAGGACTCGAACCTTCACGGCCGTTAAGCCACTGGCACCTGAAGCCAGCGCGTCTACCAATTCCGCCACCTGGGCCCGATCCGTCGGACCGTGCGAGGGCGCTTCCTTAGGGCCAAGTCC
>CAIMLY010000276.1 GCA_903842425.1 uncultured Alphaproteobacteria bacterium
CAGGTCACCGAGGTGGTTCTTGCCGAACTGGCCGGTGGCGTAGCCTTGGCCCTTCATCACGCGGGCGATGGTCGGATCCTCGGGGCGCATGCCGATCTCGGCGCCCGGCAGGCCAACCTTGGTCAGGCCGGTCCGCAGGCCGCACTGGCCGGTGATGAACGAGGCGCGACCGGCCGTGCAGCTCTGCTCGGCGTAGTAGTCCGTGAAGAGCATTCCCTCTTCGGCGACGCGGTCGATGTTCGGGGTCCGGTACCCCATCATCCCCTTGGTGAAGATCGAAAGGTTGGACTGACCGATGTCGTCCCCCCACATGATCAGGATGTTCGGCTTTCCGTTGGGCATGGTCTTCCTCTCCCGTCGCCGGCGGCCGCGGTCGGCCGCCATCTGGACGCAATGTCCGTCGGGAAGACCCTAGGAAGAGGCGCATTGCCGGAATAGCCGCCGGTTGCGACTACCGGCATAACCCTAGGATTGATCAGGGTTCCGGTTACCGGTCTCGATCATGAGCCGGGTTGCAAGGGCCTTGATCTGCTGGGCCGCTCCTGAAAGGGGCCGGCTGGCCGCCTGGACAGAGTGGGCGCGATGGACGAAATCAAACTCCCTGACGGGAATTCCGACCACCTCGAAGAAGCGCTGAAGCCGCCGCTGGAGGCCCGGCGATACAAGACTGTAGACATCGGCCCGCTCGAGCAATTCACCGATCTGGTAGAAGTCGGACCCGATGAGCGCGGGCTTCAGCGGTCCTCCGGTGATGTGTTCCAGCCACTGCCCGAAGCTGGGATAGAGCTTCGGCATGGCGATCCGGAAATTCTGCAGGTCACCGGGCGAGACTTCCGGCTTCGCGACGAGAGGGTGCCGCCTGCCGACCAGGACGACAGGACGGGTCCTCAACACTTCCCGGATCAGGAACTCGCCGCCAATGCCTTGGGGTTCAATGTGGAAGAAGCCGAAATCGAGCCGGCCCGACCTCAGCCTCTCCAGCAGGGAATCCGGGTCGTCCACGACGACATTCAGGGCGATCCCCGGATGAAGCCGGTGGGACTCCGCGAGGAGGTCTGTCGCAATCTCGACGGCGATCACGGTTCCCAGGCCGATCGTCACCTGACCGGCGTGGCCGCGCGTTGTCTCGTCGATGTCGCGTTCAATCGCGGAAAGGTCCAGAAGGACTTGCCGGCCGCGATCCACGAGGAGTTGGCCAGCCTGGGTCAGCTTGACCCCGGCGGTGGACCTCTCAAAGAGGGCGACGCCGAGACGCTCTTCGATGAGCCTGAGGTTCTTGCTGAGCCCCGGCTGGGTCATGCCCATGATCTCTGCAGCCCGGCGAATGCTGCCCTTGTCAGCGACGGCCATCACCTGCCGGATGTCGCGCGACCCGAGGGCAGGCGCGCGATCCCCCTGAACGGACATATCAGGCTCCTCCGCGAGGTCCGCGTCTCAGACGACGTTCAACCATTCTACACCTTGTAGCCCGGTCTAGAACCCGGTGTCTTCGCCAGGGTGCATGTGACTTGTGCG
>CAIMLY010000277.1 GCA_903842425.1 uncultured Alphaproteobacteria bacterium
CGCCGACCCGGGCAAGACCCGCTCCTGGGAGGCGGACACCCTGGTCAACGTCTACTCCACGACCAAGACCATGACCGCCCTCACCGCCCTCCTTCTGGCCGACCGCGGCGAGCTCGACGTCCACGCCCCCGTGGCGAAGTACTGGCCGGAGTTCGCGGCGAACGGGAAGTCCGCGGTCACCGTCGCCCAGTTGATGAGCCATTCCTCCGGCCTGTCCGGCTGGAAGGAGCCGATCTCCAAGTCCGACCTCTACGACTGGGACAAGGTCACCACCCTGCTCGCCGCCCAGGCGCCCTTCTGGGAGCCGGGCACGGCCCCCGGCTATCACGCCCTGACCCAGGGCTACCTGGTGGGCGAGGTCGTCCGCCGCATCACCGGCGCCAGCCTTGGCACGGTCTTCAGGACCGAGATCGCCGAGCCCCTCGGCGCCGACTTCCACATCGGCCTGCCCGCCAGCGAGGACGACCGGGTCGCCGAGCTGATCCCGCCCCCGCGCGGCGGCGCCATCGAGGACGGGGCCATGTCAGAGCTCACCGCCAACATGGCCACCAACCCCGGCATCGATGTCCGCGAGACCCGCACCCGCGCCTGGCGCGAGGCGGAGATCCCCGCCGCCGGCGGCCAGGGCAACGCCCGCTCCATCGCCCGGGTCCACTCCATCCTCGCCAATGGCGGCGAGGTGGACGGCCGGCGCTACCTCTCCGAGGCCGGGTGCCGCCGGGCCCTGGAGCTTCAGGTCGAGGGGCATGACATGGTGCTAAACACCCCCGCCCGCTTCGGCCTCGGCTTTGGACTGGCCGGCGGCGTCCTGCCCACCCCCAACGCCAGCGTCCTCTACTGGGGCGGCTACGGAGGCTCCCTGGCGGTGATCGACATGGAGAACCGGGCGGCCTTCGGCTACGCCATGAACCGGATGGAATCGACCACCACGGGCGATGTCCGGGCCGTCGGCCTGGTCATGGGCATGTGGGGCGCCCTGGCGGGCTGAGACCATTTCCCGAGGAGGGCCTTCACATGGACCTGAACTGGCTTGCCATCCTGGCTGCGGCCCTGAGCGCCTTCCTCCTCGGCGGTCTCTGGTACTCGGTCCTGTTCGCCAGGCCCTGGCAGAAGGCGGCGGGGCTCAGCGACGAGGCCATCCGGGCCAGCAATCCGTTGGTCATCTTCGGCGGGGCCTTCGTCCTGTCCCTGGTCGCCTCCGCCGCCTTCGCCGTCTTCCTCGGCCCGGAGATCAACCTCGCCACCGGCGCCCTCTACGGGTTCACCGCCGGCCTGTGCTGGGTCACCGCCTCACTCGGGATCACCTATCTTTTCGAGCGCCGGCCCCTGGTCCTTTTCCTGATCAACGGCGGATACCAGACCCTGCAATACACCCTGATCGGCGCCATCCTCGGCGCCTGGCGGTGACGGCCCCGATCGGATCAAGGAGAGTCCGCCATGAGCGTTGAAGTCCACGGGACCTGCGATCCCCGTTTCGAAGGTGTCCGCAGGACCTTCGCCGGCAACCTGGAGAGCGGCGCCGACGTCGGCGCGTCCTTCGCCGTCACGATGAACGGCGAGATGGTCGTCGACCTCTGGGGCGGCTGGGCCGATCCGGGCCAGACCCGCCCCTGGGAGAGGGACACACTGGTCAACGTCTACTCGACGACCAAGACCATGACCGCCCTCACCGCCCTCCTCCTCGCCGACCGGGGCCAGCTCGACGTCCACGCCCCCGTCGCCCGCTACTGGCCGGAGTTCGCCGCCAACGGAAAGTCCGGCGTCACCGTCGCCCACCTCATGAGCCATTCGTCCGGCCTGTCCGGCTGGAAGGAACCCATCACCGTCGAGGACCTTTACGACTGGGAGAAGGCCACCGCCCTCCTTGCCGCCCAGGCCCCCTTCTGGGAGCCAGGGACCGCTCCGGGCTACCACGGCATGACCCAGGGCTACCTGGTGGGCGAGGTGGTCCGCCGCATCACCGGCGCCAGCCTCGGCACGGTCTTCCGTACCGAGATCGCCGAGCCCCTGGGCGCC
>CAIMLY010000278.1 GCA_903842425.1 uncultured Alphaproteobacteria bacterium
CTCTCGGCCGCCGCCGACATCGACGCCTGGGAGTCACGGCGCACCCTGACCCATCCCTGGCTCGAACGCGCCGGCTGATCCCCGCCTCGAAATCCCCCGAAGAGTTTCCGAATGACCGACCTCCTCCTCCTGCCGGGTGACGGCATCGGCCCCGAAGTCACCGCCCAGGCCCGCCGGGTCGCCGAGGCGGTTGCGCCGGACCTGTCCATCGCCGAGGCCCTGTTCGGCGGCTGCAGCTTCGATGCGCATGGAACGCCCCTGACCGACGAGGTCCTGGCCGCCGCCAAGGCCGCCCGCGCCGTCCTGATGGGCGCCGTCGGCGGCCCACAGTGGGCGGGCGCCCCCCGGGACAAGCGGCCGGAAGCGGGGCTTCTGAACCTGCGCGCCGGCATGGAGGTCTACGCCAACCTTCGCCCCGCCCTGTGCTTCCCCGCCCTGGCCGACGCCTCGAGCCTCAAGCGTCACCTGGTGGAGGGGCTGGACTTCATGATCGTCCGTGAACTGACGGGCGGCATCTATTTCGGTTCGCCGCGCTTCATCGAGGACCTGCCCGGCGGCGGCAAGCGGGCCGTCGACACCCAGGTCTACACCACCGCAGAGATCGAGCGGGTGGCCCGGGTGGCCTTCCAGCTGGCCCGGGGCCGGCGCAACCTGGTGCACTCGGCCGAGAAGTCCAACGTCATGGATTCCGGCCTGCTCTGGCGCCAGGTGGTCACCGACCTCCACGCCCGCGAGTTCCCGGACGTCCGCCTCGAGCACATCCTGGCCGACAACGCCGCCATGCAGATCGTCCGCGACCCGCGGCAGTTCGACGTCCTGGTCACCGACAACCTGTTCGGCGACATCCTGTCCGACGCCGCCGCCCAGCTGACGGGGTCCCTGGGCATGCTGCCCTCGGCGGCCCTGGGCGATGCGGGCCGGCCCGGCCTCTATGAGCCCATCCACGGCTCGGCGCCGGACATCGCCGGGCAGGGAGTCGCCAATCCCCTGGCCTCCATCCTGTCGCTGGAGATGGCTTTCCGCTGGTCCCTCGGCCGGCCCGAGGCCGCCGACCGCATCCTGGCGGCCGTGGTCCGCGCCCTCGACGACGGCGCGCGCACCCGGGACCTGGGGGGAAGCCTGACCACCGTCCAGATGGGCGACGCGGTCCTCGCCGCCCTCTGAGGGGGCGGGGCGGCAGGGATCAGGCCCGGCGGTACTCGATCACCGAGCCGTCCTTGAGGCGGCCCTTCAGGCCGGTCCAGACGCCGGCCCTGTCGTACCAGTTGTCGATCTCGGCCTCGCCGCGCAGGGACCAGACCTGGGCCTCCACCGAGCGGCCATCGGCCAGGACCACCGGGCGGACGCCCTTGGGCGCCGCCGTGATCCGGACCAGGTCGCCCTCCTGCGGGTTGAACAGGCGCCCGGTCAGGACCTTGGAATTCCAGTGGGTGAGGGGAGATGTCCCCGCCGGGGCCAGCACCTCGCGGCGACCGGTGCGGATGAGCACGCCGGAGGGCGTGCGCCGGGCCGAGACCTTCCGGTCGCCGGCGGTGGCGTCGGTCACGGACTCCAGGCTTTCGAACCGCCCCTCGGTCCAGACCTCGCGGGCCGTGTGGCGGTAGCGATAGACGGTCACGCCGCCCAGCTTCACCGTCATGTCGACCTCGGTGGACACCGTCGGAGAGGCCGCGTCGCCGGCGAAGGTCATTCGGTGCTCGCCGATCCGCTCGCCGTTGCGCAGGACCGCGAAGACCAGCCGGCGGGTCGGAGGCGGGGCGGCGAGGAGCGGGGCGGGGGCCGCGAGCAGGGCGCCGGCGGCCAGGAAGAGGCGTCGCGTCGGATCCGGGTGCGTCATGCGGCAGGCCTTTCGCAGGGTTCGGTTCGGGACGTCGTCAGCGCCTTCTAGCCCTGTCCAGATGGGGTTCCAGTGAATTTTCCGCAACGCAGCAGAGGCCCTCGCCTTGCGCCCCGGGCGCGCCGGGCGTAGGGGGACCGTCCGTTCTGTAAGGGAGAGACACAGGTGGGCTATCGCGTCGCCGTCGTCGGGGCCACGGGTAATGTGGGCCGCGAAATGCTGAACATCCTCGAGGAAGTCGAATTCCCCGTGGACGAGATTCACGCGATCGCGAGCCGCAAATCCATCGGCGTCGAGGTCTCGTTCGGCGACCGGAACCTGAAGTGCCAGGACGTCGAGCAGTTTGACTTCTCCACCGTCGACCTGGTGCTGATGAGCGTCTCCGGGTCCTTCTCCAAGGAATGGTCGCCCAAGATTGGCGCCGCCGGCCCCATCGTCATCGACAATTCCTCGGCCTGGCGGATGGACCCGGACGTGCCCCTGGTGGTGCCCGAGGTGAACCCCGACGACGTCGAGTGGGCGGACCGCAAGAACATCATCGCCAACCCGAACTGCTCCACCGCCCAGCTGGTGGTGGCGCTGAAGCCCCTGCACGACCGGGCCCGGATCAAGCGGGTAGTGGTCTCGACCTACCAGTCAGTCTCCGGCGCGGGCAAGGAGGGCATGGACGAGCTCTGGGACCAGACCAAGGGCATCTTCGTCCTCGGCCCGTCGGAGCCCAAGAAGTTCCCCAAGCAGATCGCCTTCAACGTCATTCCCTTCATCGGCGCCTTCAACGACGACGGCTACACCGACGAGGAGGCGAAGATGTGGAACGAGACCCACAAGATGATCGATCCCGAGATCGCCCTGACCGTCACCTGCGTGCGGGTGCCGGTCATGGTCGGCCACTCGGAGTCGGTGAACATCGAGTTCCATGAGCCCCTCGACGAGGACGAGGCCCGCGACCTCCTGCGCAACAGCCCCGGCCTGATCGTCATCGATCAGCGCCATGACAAGGGCTACATCACCCCCAAGGAGGCCCAGGGCGAGTTCCCGGTCTTCGTCAGCCGCATCCGCCGGGACCCGACCGTGGAGCATGGCCTGAACCTGTGGGTCGTGGCCGACAACCTGCGAAAGGGCGCCGCCCTCAACGCCGTGCAGATCGCCCAGCTCCTCGATGAGCGCGGCCTGATCGGCGACCGCTGACGGGTGGCCGGGGGGCCCGCCTCGCCAGCTGACGTCTCGCCGCGCGCCGCCGTCGGCGCCGGGGTGCTCTGCTACCTGATCTGGGGGTTCGCGCCCCTGTTGTTCCAGGCCATGGGCCGGCTGGGTGCGGACTCCTGGGAGATCCTCGCCCACCGGGCGGTCTGGGGAACCCTGGCGGCCTGGGTCTTCGTCGTCCTCGCCCGCCAGCGCGCCCAGGTGGCGGCGGTCCTGCGGTCTCCCCGGCTTCTGGGGATGCTCGCCCTGTC
>CAIMLY010000279.1 GCA_903842425.1 uncultured Alphaproteobacteria bacterium
AGCAGGGCCGGACCGGCGCAGACCAGGCTCTCCTTGTTGGCCAGGGCGACGATGGCGCCGGCGTCGACGGCGGCAAGGGTGGGGGCGAGGCCCGCAAAGCCCACGATGGCGGACATGACCCAGTCCGCCTGAAGGGCGGCGGCGGCCGTCACGGCCCCCTCGCCCGCCTCGACGGCGACGCCCGAGCCCCGGAGCCGGTCGGCCAGGTCCGCGGCCGCCCCGGCGTCCGCAATGACCGCCACCTCCGGCCGCCACTTCAGGGCCTGCTCGGCCAGGAGGGCGACATTCCGCCCTCCCGTCAGGGCGCGGATCCGCACGGGGCGGCCCACGGCCTCCAGCAGGTCCAGGGTCGAGACCCCGACAGACCCCGTCGATCCCAGGATGGAGACCGTCCGCGGAGGGCTCAATGACCCCATCCCAGGTGGTTCACCAGCCGGAAGACCGACAGGATGACGACCACGAACATCAGCCCGTCCACACGGTCGAGAAGTCCGCCGTGACCGGGGATCAGGTCGCCGGAGTCCTTCACACCGAACCGGCGCTTGAGCATGGACTCCCAGAGATCGCCCGCCATGCCGGCCAGGCCCCCGCAAAGACCGGCCAGGGCCGCCGCCCAGGGGTTCAGGCTGAAGACCGGCAGGGCCGCAAGGGCCAGAGCCGCAACGGCCGCCGCGACCAGGCCGCCCAGGAAACCTGACCAGGTCTTGTTCGGGGAAAACCTGGGCCAGAGCTTGGGGCCGCCCACCAGGTTGCCCACCGCATAGGCCGCAATGTCCGCCGCCCAGGCCACGGCGAAGGTCATGATGATCCACCAGCGTCCCTGGGGCATGGACCGGAGCCAGATGAAGCAGACCGCCGCCGCCCCGATGTAGAGGACGCCGAGCGCTGCATTGCCGGGTCGCTCGGCCACGCCCCGGGCGACCACCGCAGCCAGGGCCCCGCCCACCGCCAGGACGCCCCAGGCGATGAACATGCTGTCCCTCTGGGCGAAGAAGACGGCGGTGAGGACGGCGGCGCACACGGCCGTCGACACCCGGGTCCGGGCGGTCGGCGCCGTCATGCCGCCCCACTCCACGCAGAGCATGGAGACGGCCGCCACCACCATGACCAGGAAGGGCCAGGCCGGTTGCCCAGGGCCCATCTCGAACCAGACCGCCGCCAGGGCGGCCGGCAGCAGCACCGCAGCCGACACGACCCGGGCGCCCAGGTTGGTCCAGTCGAACGCCCTAGCCGGCGACAAGGACGTCATCGGAGACGGCTCCCCCGAAACGGCGGTCCCGGGCGCGGAACGCGGTGATGGCCGCGGCGAGACTGTCCGCGTCGTAGTCAGGCCAGAGCACGTCCTGGAAGACCAGTTCGGCATAGGCCGCCTCCCAGAGGAGGAAGTTGGAGAGACGCTGTTCACCTGAGGGCCGCACGATCAGGTCCGGCGGCGGCAGGCCGGCGGTGGACAGGCTTCCCGCGAAGGCGGACTCATCGATGGCGGCCGGATCGAGGCGCCCGGCCGCGACAGCCTCCGCCAGCCGGCGGGCGGCGTCAGCGATGTCGGCCTGGCCGCCATAATTGAAGGCGATCTGGAGGAAGAAGCGGTCATTGCCGGCCGTGCGGCGCTCGGCCTCATCGAGCAGGGCGACCAGGTCCTCGGCAAGGCCTTCCCGCCGCCCGACCGCGCGCACCCGCACGCCCTCGCGCTCGAGCCGCTTGAGGTCGGAATCGAAATAGCGCTTCGGCAGGGCCATGAGCTCGCTGACCTCGGCCGCGGGCCGGCTCCAGTTCTCGGTGGAGAAGCCGAAGACGGTGAGCCAGCGCACGCCGAGTCCCGGCGCGGCGGTCACGGTGCGCCGCAGGGCCTCGACCCCGGCGCGGTGCCCGAGGGTCCGGGGCAGGCCCTGCTTCTGGGCCCAGCGCCCATTGCCGTCCATGACGATGGCCACGTGAAGCGGCGCACCGCCCGCAGGACCTGCGGGCGACGGCGCGGACCGATCGCGGGATGTCTTGGACCTCGCGGCCATGTCGCCTCCGCCCGCCTCCGGGCTAGACCTGCATGATCTCTTGTTCCTTGGTTTTCAAGGCCTCGTCGACCCGCTTCACGGCCTCGTCGGTCATCTTCTGGACCTCGGACTCCATGCGCTTCTGTTCATCCTGGCTGATCACCGAGTCCTTCTCGGCCTTCTTCAGGTCGTCATTGGCGTCGCGGCGGACATTGCGGATCGCCACCTTCTGCTGCTCGGCGTACTTGCCGGCGATCTTGGCCAGGTCCCGGCGCCGCTCCTCGGTGAGCGGCGGGATGGGGATCCGCAGGTTCTGGCCCTCGACGACCGGGTTCAGGCCCAGGTCCGAGGAGCGGATGGCCTTCTCCACCGAGACCACCACGCCGCGGTCCCACACGCTGACGCTGATCGAGCGGGGCTCGGGAACGGTGATGGCGGCCACCTGGTTCAGGGGGGTCGTCGCGCCGTAGGCCTCGACCATGATCTGGTCCAGGAGATTGGCCGAGGCCCGGCCCGTGCGCAGGCTGGCGAACTCTTCCTTCAGGGCGGAGACCGCCTTGTCCATGCGGTCGCGATAGCGAGACAGTTGGGGCTTTTCGGCAGGCATGTCGGCTCCCGGATTGCGGTCAGTTGATGGTGGTGAAGACGCCCTGGCCGGTCAGGACCTTCATGAAGTTCCCCGGCTCGCGGATGGAGAAGACCACGATGGGGATCTGGTTGTCGCGCATCAGGGCGATGGCCGAGGCGTCCATCACCTTCAGGTCCTGGGCCAGGACGTCATGGTAGCTGAGGGACTCGTCGCGCCGGGCGGCGGCGTCCTTCTTGGGGTCGGCGGTGTAGACGCCATCGACGCTGGTGCCCTTGAAGAGGGCGTCGCAGCCCATCTCGGCCGAGCGGAGGGCCGCGGGGGTGTCGGTGGTGAAGAAGGGCGCGCCGAGGCCGGCGGCGAAGATCACCACCCGGCCCTTCTCGAGGTGCCGCAGGGCCCGGCGCCGGATGTAGGGCTCACAGACCGCATCCATCGGGATGGCGGACTGGACGCGGGTGTCGACCCCGGCCTTCTCCAGCGCGCCCTGAAGGGCCAGGGCGTTCATGACGGTGGCGAGCATGCCCATGTAGTCGGCGCTGGCCCGCTCCATGCCCCGCCCGGCCAGGGACACGCCCCGGAAGATGTTGCCACCGCCCACCACCAGGCAGAGCTCGACGCCGGCGTCGACCACTTCCTTGATGTCGGCGGCCACCCGGTCGAGGGTGACGGTGTCGATGCCGAAGAGGGAGTCCCCCATCAGCACCTCGCCGGACATCTTCAGCAGGATCTTCCGGAAGCGGGGCTTGGGCGCGGTCATGGGCCGATCCGTCAGGTGGGCGCCCCGTTGAGGGGTGAGCGAGGGAATCTGGCGACAGTCTACATAAAACGGGGGCGCGGTGCGCGTTGAACGCACCGCGCCCCCGAAAGTCCGCCGGCGTCAGGCCCGATCAGCCCTGGCCGGTCATGGAGGCGACCTCGGCGGCGAAGTCGTCCACCTTCTTCTCGACGCCCTCGCCCAGGGCGAAGCGCACGAAGCCCTTCACCGTCACGGGAGCGCCGGTCTCCTTGGCCGTCTCGGCCACCAGCTGCTCGATGGTCTGGTCCGGGTTCATGACGAAGGCCTGCTTCAGCAGGACGACCTCCTCGAAGAACTTGCGGATGCGGCCCTCGACCATCTTCTCCACCACGCCGGCCGGCTTGCCGGAGGCCAGGGCCTGCTCGGTGAAGATGGCCTTCTCACGCTCGACCGCCGCCGGGTCCAGGTCGTCCGTGGACAGGGACAGGGGGTTGGTCGCCGCCACATGCATGGCGATCTTGCGTCCCATCTCGGCCAGCTTGGCCTGGTCGCCCTTGCCCTCGACCGCCACGAGGACGCCGATCTTGCCGAGGTCCGGCACGATGGCGGAGTGGACGTAGGAGGCCACGGCGCCTTCCGGCACCACAAAGCGGTGCGACCGGCGCAGGTTCATGTTCTCGCCGATGGTGGCGATGAGGTTGGTCACCATGTCGGCGACGCTGGCGCCCTCGCCGGTCTTCGCCGCGGAGATC
>CAIMLY010000280.1 GCA_903842425.1 uncultured Alphaproteobacteria bacterium
AGCGTCCCGACGATGGAAGCGCGCTGGGACAGTTCGATCCAGTTGCCGTCGGGGTCCCTGACCATGGAAATCCTCGCCGTGGTCCCGAGGGTGGTCGGGGGCATGGCCTCGCGGCCGCCGGCGGCCAGGACCCGGGCGTGCTCGGCGTCCACGCGAAAGACCTGGAAGGTGATGTAGCGCCAGCCCGTGCCCGGCATGGCGGCGTCGGAAGGCGCGTCAGGGGCCTCCTCCAGGATCAGCAGGGTCTCCCCGGCCCGGAAGGCCGCGCCGCCCTCCCAGGCTTCCTCGGCCAGGCCCAGGGCGCCGGCGTAGAAGGCCCGATGGGCGTCGAGGCTCCGCACCGCCAGCCGGATGCCGGCCTGGGTGATCCCGCGCCAGCCGGGGGGGACCAGGGTCACGCGGTTGCCGTCCGGGTCGGCGAGGGGGCGCGGCCCGGTCAACCCCTCCCGCGCCAGGAAAAGCTCGCGGTAGCCGGTGGGCTCCCCCTCCGGGACCGGCTCGGCGTAGGCGTTGATCTTGAGCACCGAGCCGTTGGCGTCGTGGCGGTGCTGTTTCTGGCCGCGCCGGATGTGCAGGACATGGTCGAAGCGGACCCCCGCCTCGCCCTGCCAGAAGGCCAGCACGGCCTCGAGGGTGTTGGTGGACATGCCGATGTCCACCCGCGGCTTGGCCAGTTCCATGGTCACCTCCCTGTTCGCGCCCCTGCCTCCGGGCTTGCCCGCGATCCCGCCCCGTGACAAGTCGGAAGCCTAGGGAGACGACAACCAGGAGCCAGGCCCATGAAGGCGGCGGTCTATTACGAGAACGGCGGACCCGAGGTCCTGCGCTACGAGGACGTTCCCGATCCGGCCTGCCATCCCAAGGGCGTCATCATCCGCGTCGAGGCCATCGCCATCGAGGGCGGCGACACCCTGAACCGCTTCGGCGGCCCGCTGGTCACCAGGCCCCACGTCGTCGGCTATCAGGCCGCCGGCGAGATCATCGAGGTCGGCGCCGAGGTCACCCACCTGAAGGTCGGCCAGAAGGTCGCCACCGTGAACAACTTCGGCAGCCACGCCGCCCTGCGCAGCGTTCCGGCGCGCAACTGCTGGCCCGTGCCCGGGGGCTACGACATCGCCAAGGCCTCGGCCATCCCGGTGACCTTCGGCACCGCCCACGACTGCCTGTTCGAGTACGGACGGATGAAGGCCGGCGAGATCGTCCTGGTCCAGGCCGGCGCCTCGGGCGTCGGCGTCGCCGCCATCCAGCTGGCCCGCCGGGCCGGCGCCAGGATGATCCTGGCCACCGCCAGCTCCGACGCGCGCCTCGAGCGTCTGAAGGCCCTCGGCATGGACGCCGGCATCAACTACCGCGAGCACGAGGTGCCCCGGGAGGTCCGCCGCCTGACCGACAACCACGGCGCCGACGTGGTGGTGGACTCGGTGGGCGGCTCGACCCTGCAGGGCTCGATCAACAGCCTCGCCTATCGCGGCCGGGTCTCCATGGTCGGCGCCGCCGGGCGCGAGCCCATGGTGGTGGACGTCGGCTCCATGATGGGCGGCAACCGCGGCCTTTCCGGCGTCTTCCTGGGCGCCGAGATCATGACCGACCGGGTCCACGACATGATCCAGGGCCTGATCGAGGACGCCGCCCGGGGCGAGCTGGAGGTGGTGATCGACCGGACCTTCCCCCTGTCCGAGGCCGCCGCCGCCCACGCCTACATCGAAAGCCGGGCCGCCGTCGGCCGCGTCGTCCTGGTCCCCTGAGGCGAGGCCGGCCATGCCCTTTGCGACGAACGGCGAAGTCCGGATCTGCTGGGAAGGCTTTGGCGATCCCGCTGCGCCGGCCATCCTGCTCAT
This sequence comes from uncultured Alphaproteobacteria bacterium, assembly GCA_903842425.1. GTDB lineage: Bacteria > Pseudomonadota > Alphaproteobacteria > Caulobacterales > Caulobacteraceae > Phenylobacterium. Next base: position 1,839 of record CAIMLY010000280.1, read on the forward strand.
CAACGGCCTGGGCTCCCAGATGACCCGCTGGCCGGAGGCCTTCTGCGAGGTCCTCACCGGCCAGGGCTATCGGGCCCTGAGGTTCGACAACCGCGACACCGGCCTGTCGACCTGGTTCGATGCGACCGGCGCCTACACCCTGGAGGACATGGCCGCCGACGCCATGGCCGTGCTGGACGCCGCAGGGGTGGAGGCCGCCCACGTGGCGGGGGTCTCCATGGGCGGCATGATCAGCCAGGTCGTCGCCGCCGACCACGCGCACCGCACCCTGTCCCTGACCTCCATCATGTCCACCTCCTCGGCGCCCGGCCTGCCCCAGGCCACGCCCCGGGCCATGGCCGTGCTGACCCAGCCGACGCCGGACTTCACCATCGACCCCGAGGCCCATGTCGCCGCGGCGGTGGAGAACGCCCTGGTGATCGGAAGCCCCGCCTATCCCTGGCCCGAAGGCGCCCTGGCCGAGCGGGCCCGGGCCGAGGCTGAGCGCGCCTGGAACCCCACCGGGTCGGGACGGCAGATGCGGGCCGTAGGCGCCACGGGCGACCGCTCGGCGCGCCTGGCGCGGATCACGGCTCCCACCGTCGTCCTGCACGGGGCGGACGATCCGCTCCTTCCCGCCGAGGGCGGCCGGGACACCGCCGCCAAGATTCCCGGGGCGGAGCTCCGGATCATCGAGGGCATGGGCCACGACCTGCCCCCCGCCCTGTTCGGCCTCGTCGCCGACGCCATCCTCGCCGCCGCCGCGCGCGCCGGCTGACCCCCTCAAGGAGCCTGACCCATGGGACGTCTTTCCGGAAAATCCGTCATCATCACCGGCGCCGGCTCGGGCATCGGCCGGGCCGCCTCCCTGCTCTTCGCCGCCGAGGGCGCCAGGCTGGTCATCGCCGACAAGTTCGACACGGTCGAGGAAACCGCCCGCCAGGTGCGCGAGGCGGGCGGGACGGCCGCAGCCCTGACGGGCGACGCCGGCGAGGAGGACTTCGTCTCCGGCCTGGTGGACCGGGCCGTCGCCGAGCACGGCGCCCTGGACGCCATCTGGGCCAACGCCGGCATCTCCGGCGGCGCCACGCCGCGCGAGGACCAGGACGCCGCCCACTGGGCCGAGGTCCTGCGGGTCAACCTGATCGGCCCCTTCCTGGCGGTGAAGCACGCCAGCCGGGTCATGGTCCCCCGGGGCCAGGGCTCCATCGTCATGACCGCCTCGGTGGCCGGCATCCGCTCGGGCGCCGGCGGCCTGCCCTATTCGGC
>CAIMLY010000281.1 GCA_903842425.1 uncultured Alphaproteobacteria bacterium
CACGCCGCACCTGGCCGAGGAGTGCTGGGCCCGCGTCGGCGGTGAAGGCATGGCGGTCTTCGCCCCCTGGCCGACCTTCGACGAGGCCCTCACCCGGGAGGCCGAGGTGACCCTTCCGGTGCAGGTCAACGGCAAGCGGCGCTGGGAAATCCGCGCTCCGGCCGGCGCCGAGCCCGCCGACGTCGAAAAGATGGTGCTTGACGATCCGGAGACAGCCCGGCGTCTTGAGGGCCTGACCATCCGCAAGGTGATCGTGGTGAAGGATCGCATCGTCAACATCGTGGCCGCGGGATGAGGGCGCGGGCGCCCGCCATACCGGGGCTGGTCCTCGCGGCCTGCGTCCTTCTGGCCGGATGCGGGTTCACGCCCCTCTACGCCACCCCGGACCTGGGGTCCGGGCTTGCCGCGGTTGCGGTGACGACGCCGGAGGGCCGGGCCGGCGCCCTTCTGCGCGAGCAGCTGGACGACGCCCTCGGCCGCCGGGCCTCCCTGGCGCCCGCCTACCGGCTCGATGTCGCCCTGTCGGAGCTCCGCTATCCGCGCGGCGTCCGCGTCGACAATGTCGCGACCCGCTATGAATACGTCATGACCGCCGCCTACACCCTCAGCGCGGCGACGCCGGGCGAACCCCTCAAGACGGGCAAGGTGCGGGTGGAGCTGACCTACGACTCGGCGGACCAGCCCTACGCCTCGGTCATCGCCCAGCAGGACGCCCAGGCCCGGGCCGCCCAGGAGGCCGCCCGACGGATCCATCTCGAGATCGCCGCCTTCCTCGCCGGCCAGGAGTCCTGAACCGGGTGATCCTGAGCCGCCGGCCCGACGTGGAGAAGTTCCTGGCGAGGCCGGACCCGGGTGTCCGCGCCGCCGTCATCTACGGGCGCGACCTCGGGGTGGTGCGCGAACGGGCCTCACAGCTGGCGGGCCGGGTGACCGAGGATCCGGAGGATCCGTTCAATGTCGCCCTCCTGACTGAAGGCGACCTCGCCGGCGACGATGCCCGGCTGGAGGCTGAGCTCGCCGCCCAGTCCCTCATGGGCGGCCGGCGGCTCGTCCGCCTGCGGCTTGGGGGTGAGCGGGCGGCCAGCGAGAAACTGGCGGTCGAGGCCCTGGCTCGGCTCCTCGCCGGGGAGCTCAATCCCGAGGCCTTTCTCCTGGTGGAGGCCGGCGCCCTGGGCCGGGACTCGGCCCTGCGCCGGGCCGCGGAGAAGGCTGAGGCCTGCGCGGTCATCCCCTGCTACGAGGATGAGGCCGGCGACGTGGCCCGAATGACCCGCGACGCCCTGGCGAAGGACGGCGTCGGCCTCAACGCCGAGGCCCTGGCCCTGTTCGTGGGGCGATTGCCGCATGAGCGGGGCGTGGCGCGGCGGGAGATCGAGCGCCTGGCCCTGTTCCTCGGCCCGGGATCCGGCGCGACCGCCGGTCCGAAGGACCTGGAGGCCTTCCTGGGCGTCGAGCCCGAGGCGTCCCTCGCCGGCGCGGCGTCCGACGCCTTCGGCGGACGTCTGGCCGAGGCCCAGGCCGGGCTGAGGCGGGCGGCGCAGGAGGGGCTTTCCGGACCCGGCGCCGTGCGCGCCCTCGGCCAGCACCTGGGTCGCCTCCGCCGGGTTCTGACCCTGGTCCGCAGCGGCGCGGGGCTGCAGGAAGCGGCCAAGGCCTCGGGGGTCTTCTGGAAGGATGAGCGGGAGTTCCTGCGGCAGGCCCGGGCCTGGAGCCTGGAGACCCTGGATGCGATCACCGCGGATGTCCTGGCGGCCGACCGGGCCTGCAAGACCGCCCGGGCGCCGGACGCCCTGATCGCTGAGCGCCTGGCCCTCCAGATCGCGGCGCGGGCCCGTCGACTGGGGCTCTAGTCGAGGGTCCTCCGTGTACGGAGGTTCAGGCGGTCTCGATCAGCCTGTAGCCCGCATCATAACTCTCGAGTTCCCGCAGGACGCCATGCTGGCGGTCCCAGCCGCCATTCGCCAGGTCTTCCCGAAGGCGCGCCAGGCCGCTTCCGGCATCCGGCAGGGCTCGGAACGAGGAGCTTCCGGAGCGAAGCCGGGGGTCGAGATAGGCCTCGGGACGGCGCCAGTAGGCGTAGAGAAACCCGTCCGTGCAGTCGGCGGGAATGGCGAGGGGGGTGATGCGGATCGGTCCGAGGGCGGCTTCGTAGACGTCCAGGGCGGGCATCTGGGCCTCATCCAGGGCGGCGAGACCCGGAATGTAGTCGGTCAGCCAGGGTCGGGCCGCGGGATCGAAGGTCAGGATGACGATCCGGCCCCGGACCACCCGTCTCAGTTCTCGCAGACCGGTGACGGGATCGGGCCAGTGGTGGACCGTCAGCACGGCGAGCCCGGCCTCGAAGGCGCCATCGGCAAAGGGAAGGGCCTGGGCGACGGCCCGGACGGCCGGCGCAGCCCTCGCAGGCCGCTGGCGGATCATCTCGACCGAGGGTTCCACCGCGACGACCCATCGGTCCTCAGGCTCATAGTTGCCCGTTCCCGCGCCCAGGTTCAGGAGGGGAGCGGGCGGACCCAGGGCGGCGTCCAGCCGGGCGGCGATCCGGGGGTCGGCCCGGCGAAGTCCGGCATAGCCGTCGCCGATACGGTCATAGAGCGCGGGCATGGGAGGCCGGACCGGTCGGGATGGCCAGGACCTACCGGCGCGAGAGCCGGCGGCAGATCTCGTCGAGCTGTTCCAGCGCGGTGTAGTGGATCCGGACCTCGCCCTGGCCAGCCCGGTCGGAAATCTCGACCCTCAGGCCGAGTGCGGCGGAAAGGTCGGACTCCAGGGCCTGGGTGTCGGCGTCCTTCCGGGCCGCCCGGGTCGAGGATCGCGGCGCAGGGCCGGTCTCGGCGTCAGACTGCAGGCGTTTGACCAGGGCCTCGGTCTCGCGGACGGACAGTCCGCGCTGCACCACCAGCTGGGCGGCGGCGAGGGGGTCGGGCGCCCCGAGCAGGGCCCGGGCGTGACCGGCGCTCAACTCCGATTCCGACACCATGCCCTGGACCTCCGGGGGCAGGGAGAGGAGGCGGATGGCGTTGGCCACATGCGGCCGGCTCTTGCCCATGGCCTCGGCCACCTCGGCCTGGGTGCGGCCGTACCGCTCCACCAGCGTGTGGTAGCCGTAAGCCTCTTCCATCGGCGTCAGGGACTCCCGCTGCACGTTCTCCACGATCGCCGCCTCGAGCTGCTGGACGTCGCTCATCGGGCGGATCAGGGCGGGGATGGCGTGAAGCCCGGCCCTCTGGGAGGCCTGCCACCGGCGCTCCCCGGCGATCAGCTCGTAATGGCCCGGGTTGAAGGGATGCGGCCGGACCAGGATGGGCTGCAGCACGCCGTTGGCCCGGATGGACTCGATCAGGGCCTCCATCTCCTCCGGGGCGAAGCGGGCGCGGGGTTGAGCCTCAAACCGCCAGATCCTGTCGAGCGGGATTTCGGTCACGCTGCCCGGGGGCGGGGGGGGTGGCGGCGCCGCCTCGCCGAGGAGGGCCGAGAGGCCCCGTCCAAGTCCGCGCTTCTCCGCCATCGGGGCCTCCTCAGGCCGCCTCGCGCCGGGCGCGCTCGCGCTGGACGACCTCGCGGGCCAGCTTGAGGTAGGCCTGGCTGCCCGCACAGTTGATGTCATAGACGAGGACCGGCTTGCCAAAGGACGGCGCCTCCGAAACCCGGACGTTCCGCGGGATCACCGTCTGGTAGACCGTCTCGCCGAAGTGGCTGCGGACATCTCCCGCCACCTGCTCGGAAAGCCGGTTGCGACGGTCGAACATGGTCAGGACGACGCCCTGGATCTCCAGCCGGGGATTCAGGCTGCCCCGCACCAGGTCCACCGTGCGCATCAGCTGGCTCAGGCCCTCAAGGGCGAAGAACTCGCACTGCAGGGGCACGAGGACCGCGTCCGCCGCCGTCATGGCGTTGACGGTCAGCAGGTTCAGGGACGGCGGGCAGTCGATGAGGACATAGGTGTAGCGCCCGGACGCCCGGACGACCTGCAGGGCGTCGCGCAGGCGGAAGGATCTCCGGGCCTCCTGGCCGAGCTCGATCTCGACACCGGACAGGTCCGGGTCCGCAGGAGCCAGGTCCAGCCCGGGAAGCCGGGTGGGGGTGACCGCATCCAGGAGCGGCGTGCCGCCCATCAGGACGTCGTAGAGGGTGATCCGCCGCTCGGCCCGGGGCACGCCCAGGCCCGTCGAGGCGTTGCCCTGGGGATCGGAATCGATGAGCAGCACCCGCTCGCCCACGGCGGCCAGGGCGGTGCCAAGGTTGATCGCGGTTGTGGTCTTGCCCACCCCGCCCTTCTGGTTGGCGACGACCAGGACGCGGAGGGGGCGGACGGCTTCAGCGACGGGGGCCACGACCGGTGCTCCGGATACGAAGGATGCGACCCCGATCATCGCTCAGGCTGGGAAGGATTTCCACCTCAAAATCCCATGATCTTGTGGCGTCTTCGATTTCAGCCACAACATCTTGACCTTTCAGGAACAAACCCGTCGCCCCCTTGCGGAAGTAGGGCCGGGCGTACCCAAGCAGTCGCACCAGGGGTGCGCAAGCCCGGGAGGTGACGATATCCACAGTCAGGTCAAGGTTCTCCGACCGCGCATTGTGGACGGTCGCGGGCAGCGCAAGCTCCGCCACGACGGCCTCGAGGAACCGGCACCGTTTGGCCATGCTTTCAACGAGGTGGACGTGGAAGCCCGGGCGGCTGCGGCCGAGTATGGCCAGCACCACCCCGGGCAGGCCTGCGCCGGTCCCGAGATCGGCCCAGGTGAGGGCCGCCGGCGCCAGGGGCAGGAGTTGGGCGGAGTCCAGGGCGTGCCGGGACCAGAAGGCCGGAAGGGTGGCGGGCCCCACGAGGTTCATCCTCTGGTTCCAGTCCTCCAGGCGCTCCCGGTAGGTCTCGAGATCGGCCAGGGCCCGGGCATCGGCGCCGGTCAGGTCCGCGAACCCCTCGGCGGTCAGCGGGGCGTCAGGCGGCGTGGCGGCGGGCATGGGCCAGCAGGGCGGTGAGGGCTCCGGGGGTCATGCCCTCGATCCGGGCGGCCTGGCCCAGGGTCCGGGGCCGCACACCGGCGAGCTTCTCCCGGATCTCATTGGAAAGACCGCCCACGGCGGCATAGTCCAGGTCGGCGGGAAGACGCAGGGACTCGTCCCGACGAAACGCCTCGGCGTCGGCGGCCTGCCGGTCGAGGTAGCCCGAATAGGCGGCGTCGATCTCGACCTGCTCGCGCACGGACGGGCTCCAGCCCCGGATCTCGGGCCAGATCCGCGCCAGGTCGTCGAAGCCAATGGTGGGATAGGCGAGCAGTTCGGAGAGGTTGCGCCTCTGCCCGTCCGCCTTGACGGGCAGGCCGGCCCGGGCGGCCTGGGCGGGGGTCAGGACCCGGTCTGCGGCCAGGCTCCGGGCCGCCTCCAGCTCGGCCCGGCGCGCGCGCCAGGCGGTTTCACGTGAAACACCGATGCACCCCAGGTCGAGGCCCCGGTCCGTCAGCCTCTGGTCGGCGTTGTCCGCCCGGAGGGTCAGCCGGAACTCCGCCCGGCTGGTGAACATCCGGTAGGGCTCCGTCACGCCCCGGGTCACCAGGTCGTCGATCAGGACGCCGATATAGGCCTCATCCCGGCGGAAGACGGCGGCGTCGGCGCCCGAGGCCGACCGGGCGGCGTTGAGCCCCGCCATCAGCCCCTGGGCGGCGGCCTCCTCGTACCCGGTGGTGCCGTTGATCTGCCCCGCCAGGTAGAGCCCGGGCAGGCGCTTGACCTCGAGGGTCGGGTCGAGCTCCCGGGGATCGACGTAGTCGTACTCTATGGCGTAGCCGTGCCGGATCACCCGGACGGCCTCCAGGCCCGGGATGGTCCGCAGGAACAGGTCCTGGGTCTCCGGCGACACGGAGGTGGAGATCCCGTTCGGATAGACGGTGGGGTCGTCCAGCCCCTCGGGCTCCAGGAAGATCTGGTGGCTGGTCCGGTCCGCGAACCGCACCACCTTGTCCTCGATGGAAGGGCAGTAGCGCGGGCCCCGGCCCTGGATTCGACCCCCATAGACCGCCGACTCCGACAGGCGCTCGGCGATGATCCGATGCGTCTCGGGGGTCGTGGCGGTGACGCCGCAGGCGACCTGCGGATTGGTGATCCGGTCCGTGAGGAAGGAGAACGGGCTCGGGACCTCGTCCGCGGCCTGGCTGTCCAGCTGGTCCCAGGCGATGGTCCGGCCATCGAGGCGGGCGGGGGTGCCTGTCTTCAGCCGTCCCATGGACAGTCCCAGGGCGTAGAGCCGGTCGGACAGGCCGATGGCCGGCGCCTCTCCCGCCCGGCCGGCGGGGATGCGCTGCTCTCCCAGGTGGATGACGCCCTTCAGGAAGGTGCCCGTGGTCAGGACCACCCGGGCCGCCGGGAAGACCCGGCCCGTGGCGCCCACGACGCCGGCGATGCGACCGTCCGTGACGACCAGGTCCTCTACGGCCTCGGCGAGGATCTCCAGCCCCGGCGTCGCCGCCAGTTCCGCCTGCATGGCCTCGCGGTAGAGACGCCGGTCGATCTGCGCCCGGGGGCCGCGGACGGCGGCGCCCCGGGAGCGGTTCAGGAGGCGGAACTGGATGCCGGCGGCGTCGGCCATCCGACCCATGACCCCATCGAGGGCGTCGACCTCGCGCACGAGGTGGCCCTTGCCGAGACCGCCGATGGCGGGATTGCAGCTCATCTCGCCGAGGGTCTCGATCCGGTGGGTCAGCAGCAGGGTTCGGGCCCCGAAGCGCGCCGAGGCCGCCGCCGCTTCACAGCCGGCGTGGCCGCCGCCGATGACGATGACATCCCACATGGGTCCGGGCCGTTCCTTGCGCTGAGACAGGCGGCGAGGTCCTACACCAGATCGGGCTGTGTTTCACGTGAAACAGCTCACTTGCCGATGCAGAAGGTGGAGAAGATCCGGTCGAGGACATCCTCCGGGCCGATCCGACCCGTGATCCGGTCCAGGGCCCGGGCGGCGAGACGGACGTCCTCGGCTGCGAGTTCGGGCGCCGCCGACAGGACCAGGGCGCTTTCGAGCCGCTGGACCGCCTCCGCCAGAAGGGCGGCGTGCCGAAGGCGTGTGGCGGACGGCGGCTCGGCGGATCCCAGGGCGGTGATGACATGCCGGGAGAGAACCGCCTCAAGGGCGGCGATGTCTTCAGACCGATGCGCACTGAGGCGATGCGGCTCCAGCCCCAGGGACGCGGCCTCGGCCAGGGCCCGGGCGGCGGCGTCACCCGCCGGAAGATCCGCCTTGGCCACCAGGCAGAGATCCCCGGACCGCAGGACATCGGGGGCGGGTGAGGCCCCGTCCCCGGCGCCGTCCACCACCCAGAGACGGAGGTCCGCGGCCTCCGCACGGCGGCGCGCGCGCCGAACCCCCTCGGCCTCCACCTCGTCCAGGGTGTCGCGGAGGCCGGCGGTATCCGCCAAGATCACCTTGTATCCCGCCAGCTGAAGCGTGACCTCGATGACGTCCCTGGTCGTCCCCGGGGTGGCGGTGACGATCGCGGCCTCGCGGCGGGAGAGGGCGTTGAGAAGCGTGCTCTTTCCAGCATTGGGCGCACCGGTGAGCGCGATGGCGTACCCGTCCCGCACCCGCTCGGCGCGTTCGACGCCTTGCAGGGCCGACCGCAGGGCGATGAGCAGGCGCTCAAGCGCGGGCCGCGCCCGAGCGGCGACGTCCTCCGGCAGGTCTTCGTCGGGGAAGTCGACCGCCGCCTCCAAGAGGGCCAGCGCCTCCACCAGATCCGAACGCCACGCCTCGCGGGCGCGTCCCAGGGCGCCGTCCAGCTGGTCCAGGGCCTGCCGTCGCTGGGCCTCGGTCTCAGCCTCGATGAGATCAGCCACCCCCTCGGCCTGGGCCAGGTCCAGCCGGCCGTTCTCGAAGGCCCGCCGCGTGAACTCCCCCGGCTCTGCAAGCCTCAGGCCCAGACCGGCCAGGGCCTCGAGGACGCCCGCAACGACGGCGGGGCCCCCGTGCAGGTGCAGCTCGACGCTGTCCTCGCCGGTATAGCTGGAGGGGCCCGGCATCCACAGGACCAGGGCCTCGTCGAGACCACGCCCGGCGACATCCCGCAGCTTGCGCAGGGCGGCGAGGCGAGGGGGAGGGCGGCGACCCGCAAGGGCCGACAGCGCCGTACCCGCCCGCGGCCCCGACAGGCGCACCACCGCCACCGCCGCGCGGCCCGGCGCAGTGGCCGGGGCGAAGATGGTGTCCGTCATTTGGTCCGGGGCGCGCCCATGCCCATGCCGGCGGCCTGGGTCATCAGCTTCGAGAAGTGCTCCTGGGCCCCGGCGCCGAAGGCCATCCAGTTCTTCATCAGCTCGTCCGGCGACAGCATGGCCATGTTGGCGGTCATGCGCGCCTGCATCTCCGCCACCAGGCTGGCGTTCAGCTCGCTGACATCCGGCAGGCCCAGGAAGGTCCGGGCCTCGACGGGGGAACAGTCGATTTCGACGGTGATCTTCATTTCAGGGTCCTCATCGGGGCTCGCCTGCGAGGCGGGGGCCCAGGATAGCGCGCAGCGACCGGCTTCGCAAAACCCGCTTCCCCGGCGCCGCCCCCGGGCCTAAGGGTGGGCCCTGTCCAGACGGAGGAGCCCCCATGGGAGAGACAGTCCGCATCCAGGTTCCCGGCGGCGGGATGGCCGCCTATGTCGCGCGGCCCGCTGCGGCCCGGGCGCCGGCCGTCGTGGTCCTGCAGGAGATCTTCGGGGTCAACGCCGTCATGCGCGAGATCACCGACGGCCTGGCCGCCCAGGGCTTCCTCGCCATCTGCCCGGACCTGTTCTGGCGGATCGAGCCCGGCGTGGACATCACCGATCGCTCCGAAGCCGAGTGGAAGAAGGCGTTCGCCCTGATGAACGCCTTTGACGCCGACCAGGGGGTCAGGGACATCGCCGCGACCCTCGACCACATCCGGTCGGATCCCGGCTGCACCGGCAGGGCGGGCGCGGTTGGCTTCTGCCTGGGCGGCCAGCTGGCCTGGCTGACGGCCACCCGCACAAATGCCGACGCCGCCGTCTCCTATTACGGGGTGGGCCTCGAGGGCCTTGTCGGCGAGAGCCCGGCGCTCCGGAAGCCCGTGATGCTGCACATCGCCGA
>CAIMLY010000282.1 GCA_903842425.1 uncultured Alphaproteobacteria bacterium
CGTGGGGACGCCCGCCTCCAGTCGCAGGAAGACCGCCGCGCGGTCCTCCGGGCCGGGGCGCAGGTGAGCCTCCAGCCGCTCCGCCGAGGCAAGGGCGAAGGGCCGGGCGCCGGGGGTGGGCGAGAAGGACAGGTCCAGGCCCTCGGCGGAGAGCCTCGGGGGGGCGGACCGGGGCAGGACCAGGCTGGACAGCAGGCGTCGCCCGCGCACCTCAAGCCCACCGCCCTCCGGCCGGAAGACCGTCAGTCCCCCTGGCGCCGCCGCCAGCCAGGACCGGGGGGCGTGGAGGAAGGCCTGGGCCTCGAACCGCGGGACCCGGACCGCCCAGGTCCCGGCCTCCACCCGCAGGTCGGCCAAGTCCAGGTTCAGGCGGAAGGGATAGCCGGACAGCCGTTTTCCGGACCACTCGACGGCGACGCCCCGGGAGGCGAGGTCGCGGACCCCGGCGTCGAGGCGGCGTTCCACCTCTCGTGCGACGAGCAGCCAGCCGGCGCTCCAGGCCGCCGCCAGGATTCCGGCGACGCCGAAGGGGATCCAGAGGCCGAGCCGTCGGGGTTTGCGCGCGCCGGGCGCCTGGGGCATGGAGTCGGGATTGGCGGAAGAAGGCATGTGGTCGGCGATGTCGGCGGATCGGTGGGTGTTCGGTTACGGGTCCTTGATGTGGCGTCCGGGCTTTGACTGGGCCGAGCGCCGCCCGGCCATACTACAGGGTCGCCGCCGCGCCTTCTGCATCTATTCCGTCCATCACCGCGGGACGCCGGAGCGACCGGGACTGGTGCTGGGCCTGACGTCCGGCGGCTCCGTGCGCGGCGTCGCCTACCGGGTGACCGCCGACCTCTGGCCCGAAGTCCAGGCCTACCTGCGCGAGCGTGAGCAGCCCACCGAGACCTATGTCGAGGCGGAGGTCCGGGTCCGGCTGGATTCGGGAGACCTGACGCCCTGCCTGACCTTCCTGTCCGACACCCGTCACCCCCAGTGGGCGGGGCGCCTGTCCTCAGAGGCCCAGGCCGGCCTCATCGCCGGCGCGCGCGGCCTGTCCGGGCGCAACATCGACTATCTGGCGGACCTCGTGGCGCACCTGCGCGAGGCGGGAATCCGGGACCGGGGGATGGAGCGTCTCCTTGCCCGGGTGTCGGAACTGGAGCCCGGCTAGAGATCCTCGGCCAGGAGCCGGTTGGAGGCGGTCTCGATCCGCTCCTCCAGGAGACGCATGAACTCGGCCCGCTTCAGGCCGGGCGGGATGGGTTCCAGGTACTCGTAGACGATCACCCCCGGCCGGCGCAGGACGCCGTGCGCAGGCCAGTGGACGCCGGCGTTGGTGGCCACCGGGTGCACCGGGACCCCGAGTTCACGGTACAGGCCGGCGACGCCGGGCTTGTAGTCCGGCGCCGCCCCCGGCGCCTTGCGGGTGCCTTCCGGAAAGATCACCAGTTGCCGGTCGCCCAGCCGGAACTGTTCCTGGGCCCGCCGGACCATGTCGCGCAGGGCGGTCGCCTGCCCCTTCCGGTCGACGACGATCGAGCCGATCCGCAGGGCGATCCAGCTGAAGATCGGGATGATCAGCAGTTCCTTCTTGAAGACAAAGAGCGAGCCCCGCAGCACCCCGAACTGGACGAAGACGTCGAACATGGTCTGGTGCTTCGAGGCGATCAGGGCGTCGCCGGTCGGGATATGCCCACGTCCCCGGATCTCGACGCGGATGCCGCAGATCACCCGCAACAGCAGAATCACCGACTGGCTCCAGATCCTCATGCCGACGAGCATCCAGCTGCGGGGCGCAACGAGGACCGGGACCATGGCGACCGCGTAGAGGGCCGACCAGGGGTAGAAGATGGCGGAGAAGAGAAGGGAGCGGACGAGGATCAAGGCGTCTCCTTGCGCGGGGGGCTCTCGGCCGGGCCCAGCCGGCGGACCATCTCGCGGCCCAGGACGGTCATGTACTTCGAGTATTCCCGGATCATCAACCGGACGCCCGCCCGGCTCTCGCGCCAACGACGGGCGTCCAGGGCTGGCGTGGCGGCGGCGTAGGGCTCGAGCCGCACGTCGGGCAGGGCGGTCTTCAGCTCCAGCATGGCCCGGGGCATGTGATAGTCGGCGGTCACGATGATGAGGCTTCGGAACCGCATGGCGCGGGCCCATTCCGCGGTCTCCCGGGCGTTCCCAAGGGTGTTGGCGGCGGTGAACCCCAGGTCGACGCAGCAGTCGTAGAGCCGGCGGGCCGCCTTGCTGACCAGGCGGATGTCCTCCCGGCTCGCCTCCCGGTTGACCCCGGACACCAGCAGGCGCCGGGCCAGGCCGGCCTCGAGCACCGCCATGCCGGCGTCGAGTCGGGCGTTCGATCCGGCCCCGGTCAGGACGACGACGCCGTCCGCGGCCGCGGGCAGGGGAGCAGGGGTCAGCCGGTTGACCCGGTCGGCGAAGGCGAACAGGCCCGCCGCCCAGACGATCCCGATCACCAGCAGGGCGGCCAGTGTCCTCAAGGCTCGAGCTCCCCGATGCGTCGGGCCGCCATGGCGAAGGCGCAGGTCATGGCCACCAGGGCCGCCAGGGCGGTCACCCCGGCCAGGAGCCCTGCCGGGGCGGCGAGGGCGGCGGGCGAGGTCCCAGGCCCCGCAAGGCCGGAAAGGACGCCCAGAACCCCTGCGGCGACCCCCCCGGCCAGCACCCCGCCCAGGAGGCCCGGAGCCGTCGCGCGTCCGGTGGACAGCAGGCAGGAGGCGGCGGTCTCGCCGAGATGGAGCCGGGTCCGGAGGGTCGAGGCCTGGCGGCTGGCCTCATGGCCTGCTGCAAGGGCGCCGGTCGCCGCCAGGCCGGCGACGCAGAGCATCAGCGCCCCGATCAGCGGGGCTGCGGCGCGATTCTGGAACTCCAGGGCGGATTGCCGCCAGCCCTTGTGGTCGTCGACCACGGCGTCGATGCCGGCGGCGTTGAGGGCCTCCGCCAGGTCCTGCCGGCGGGCGGGCCGGCGCGGGTCCAGGTCCACGGCGATCAGGCGCGGCAGGGCGGCAAGGTCCGGTCCCCGGGCGCCCGCGGTCCAGGGGGCGAGCAGGGCGGAGACCCGCGAGGGGTCCAGGGCCCGGGCCTCGGCCACGCCATCGGTCCCGGCCAGCACCTCGGCGGCCCGGGCGGCGGCGGCGTCGGAAGTCGCGGGCGAGGTCGGGCGGATCGCCACCGTCATCTCCCCCGCCAGTCGCGCCCGCCATCCCTCCGAACGTTCGAAGGCCGCGAGTCCGGCCAGTCCCGCCAGGCCGGCGAGGGCGGTGAAGGCGGCGACGATCAACGCCACGGCCAGTCGGGGTCCCGAATGACGCTTCATGCCTGTGACTCCAGGCGGGTCTCCGGCAGGGCCCGGCCGCGCACCAGTTCCAGCCTCCGGGGGGCCGGGGCCAGGTCGGGGTTGCGGCTGGCCATGATCAGGGTCGCCCCCTGCCGGTTCAGTTGCAGAAGCAGGCGCAGAACCCGCCGCGCGGCCTCGGGGCCCATCCAGCCCACGGGCTCGTCGGCAAGGATGATCTCGGGCCGTCCGGCGACCGCCCGGGCCACGGCCAGCCGCTGCTGCTGGTCGTGGTCGAGGTCCTGGGGATAGGCGGTCGCCATCCCGGCCAGGCCCATCCAGTCGAGGAGTTCGGCGACATCCCGGCGACAGGCCTCAGGCCGGGCGCCGGCGATTCGCATGGGCAGGGCGGCGTTCTCCGCCACCGTCAGGTCGTCGACCAGCCGCATGTCCTGGAAGACCGGTCCCAGCCTCCGGCGAAGGCGCGCCCGCCGTGCGGGCGGGAGGCGCCAGGGGTTGAGCCCCAGGATCTCCAGCCGTCCCGTCCCGGGCCTGAGGGTCAGTCCGGCCAGCCCCATGAGCAGGCTCTTGCCGGCGCCCGCCTCGCCATGAACCAGCAGGAAGTCGCCCTGGGCCAGCTCGAGATCCAGGCCTGTCAGTCCCTCGACACCGGCGCGACGCGGCGCTGACACCCCGGTCAGGCGCAGGGCGGTGGAGGTCCGGGGCTGGGCGGCGGGGTCTGGCAAGGCGTTCCTGGGGGGTCAGGCGGGCGTCCGGGCGGAACATCCTAGCACAAGGCGGCGGGGCGCGTGCATCCCGGGGCGACGGGGCTCGGCCTCAGGGCTGTGATCTGTTAA
>CAIMLY010000283.1 GCA_903842425.1 uncultured Alphaproteobacteria bacterium
GACGGTCTATGCCCGGCATGAGGGTTCCGTGGCCGCTCCGACCGCAGGACTTCACTTCACGCCGGAACTCCTCGACCGCTTGGCGGCTGCGGGCGTTGGCCTGGCCCGCGTGACCCTCCATGTCGGCGCCGGCACCTTCCTGCCGGTGAAGACCGAGGACCTCTCGCAGCACCGGATGCACGCCGAGTGGGGCGAGATTGGCGCGGATGCCGCCGAAGGGATCAACGCCGCCCGGGCGGCGGGAGGCCGGGTGATCTGCGTCGGCACGACTTCCCTCCGCCTCCTTGAGAGCGCGGCAGGGCCAGACGGCGGGCTTGCCGCCTGGACGGGCGAGACCGACATCTTCATCACCCCGGGCTACCGCTTCCGGATCGCAGATGGGCTGATGACCAACTTCCACCTGCCCAAATCGACCCTGTTCATGCTGGTCAGCGCCCTGGCGGGGCGGGAGGCCATGCAGGCGGCCTATGCCCACGCCATTGCAACGGGATACCGCTTCTATTCCTACGGTGACGCGAGCCTGCTTTGGAGGGCCGGATGAGCGCCTTTGCGTTCGACATCGCGGCCCGGGACGGTGCGGCGCGCACCGGGACCCTCAGGACCGCCCGGGGCGACATCCGGACCCCCGCCTTCATGCCCGTGGGGACGGCCGCCACGGTCAAGGCCCTGACCGTGGACCAGGTGAAGGCGACGGGCGCGGACATCATCCTGGGCAACACCTATCACCTCATGCTGCGGCCGGGACCCGAGCGCCTGGAGCGCCTGGGCGGCCTGCACCGCTTCATGCGCTGGCAGGGACCGATCCTGACCGACTCCGGGGGCTTCCAGGTCATGTCCCTCTCGGGCATCTCGAAGGTGACCGAGGAGGCCGTGACCTTCAGGAGCCACATCGACGGATCCCGCCATGTCCTGACGCCCGAGCGCTCCATCGAGATCCAGGCCGACCGCCTGGGCGCCGACATCGTCATGCAGCTGGACCAGTGCGTGTCCTGGCCTGCGGAAGAGGCGGCGGCGGCCGCCGCCATGCGCCTCTCCGACCGCTGGGGACGCCGGTCGAAGGCCGCCTTCGGCCAGCGTGACCGCCAGGCCCTGTTCGGCATCCAGCAGGGCTCGACCTTCGAGGCTCTTCGCAGGGAGTCCTCTGAGCGCCTGGTCGAGGCCGGCTTTGATGGCTACGCCATCGGAGGCCTTGCGGTGGGCGAGGGCCACGAGGCCATGTGCCGGGTCCTCGACTATGCGGCCGGCTTCCTGCCCGCAGACCGGCCGCGCTACCTCATGGGCGTCGGCAAGCCCGTGGACCTGGTCGAGGCCGTGGCGCGAGGCGTGGACATGTTCGACTGCGTCCTGCCGACCCGCTCAGGCCGTCATGGACAGGCCTGGACGTGGGAGGGTCCGGTCAACCTGAAGAACGCCCGTTTCGCCGAGGATGACAACCCACTGGACGAAACCCTGGATTGTCCGGCCTCACGGGATTACGCGAAGGCCTATCTCCATCATCTTGTGAAATCAGAAGAAATCCTAGGTCAGGTACTGTTGTCCTGGCACAATATCGCCTTCTACCAGGCCCTGACGGCGGCCATGCGGGCGGCGATCTCCGAGGGTCGCTTCGAGGCCTTCCGGAAGGACTTCCATGCCCGCCTGGCAGGCGGGGCGGAACGGCCCTGACGCCTATTTCTTCGCCGGCGGCTTCTTGCGGACGGGGGTGGCGGGGGGCGCGCAGCGCAGTTGCTCGCCCAGGCCCTTGAGATAGGCCCGGCGAATCTCGCCCGCAGCCACCGCCGCCCGCATGCGCTTCTGTTGGGCATCCGCGCCGGAGAGCTTGCGGACCCAGCTCCTGTAGGGGATGGCGCTGGCCGCAAAGTCCGCGATGGCGTCCAGGGCCGCGTCGCCGCCCTGTTCCCCGAGGCTCTCGGTGTCCACCTTCATTTCGTCGATATCTGGACCCAGGGCGCCGTTGAGCGGCAGGAGCAGGGCCGTGATCCGGGCGCAGGTCATCGGGTCGGGACGCGCATAGGGGCCCTTCGCGGCGTCCTGCAGGACAGCGGGGATCTCGTCACGCACGATGTTGACGTCCTTGAGGGGCGTCGAGAGGGCGTCCCCCAGGCCATCTGTGGTGACCTGGGCGCCCTCCTTCAGGTCGCTGCTGCCGAAGGTCGGGACGCTGGCGCAGGCGCTGAGGAGCAAGGCGGGGGCGAGCAGGAGTGCGAGGTGCGGTTTCATGCGGGCAGTCTGGCGCCATCGGCGCCCCCTTACCAGCCTTGGTGGCGGCCTTGCCCCGGCGCCGGGCCCGCCCTATGGTCCGCGCCGCTTCGTCCGGCGCTCGTGCGCCGAGCGGGGGCCGGTAGCTCAGTGGTAGAGCATCCGACTTTTAATCGGATGGTCCTGGGTTCGAATCCCAGCCGGCCTACCATCTCCCTGCCGGCCCTGCCTCAGTAGGTGTGGCTGCCCGGATCGGGCAGGCCGAGGATGCGCTTTGAGATGATGTTGTTCTGCACTTCGGAGGAGCCTCCGGCGATGGTGCTGGACTTGATGCGCAGGTAGAGCCGCCCGGCCTCGCGCTCCTCGTCGGTGAAATCCTCGCCAGACCAGCCGGCGCCGGCCAGGCCCATGGCCTCGACCATCATCTCGCAGTGGTCGGTCATGATCCGGGAGTTGACGTTCTTCATGATGGAGGTTGCGGCTGAGGGGCCGTTGGCGCTGCGCGCCTCCAGGGCCACCCGGCGCAGGGTCAGGGCGTAGGCCCGGGCGTCGATGTCGTGGACGGCGAGGCGGGTGCGAAAGTCCGCGTCGGCGAGGCGTCCGTCCTCCTCCTGGCCGTAATAGCGGCGCGCCACGTCGCGCAGGTGTCCGGTGTCGAACCGGGGCCGGCCGTCGCCGCCGCCGGAGAGGCTATTGCGCTCATGCTGGAGCAGGCGCTTGCCGATGGTCCATCCGCCGTTCAGGGGCCCCACCAGGTTTTCCCTGGGCACCTTCACATCGGTGAAGAAGGTCTCGCAGAAGGGCGAGGAGCCGGAGATCAGCAGGATCGGGCGGGTCTCGACCCCCGGGGTGCGCATGTCGATCAGGACGAAGGAGATGCCCTCGTGCTTGCGACTGGCGTCGGTGCGTACGAGGCAGAAGCACCAGTCGGCGTACTGGGCGCCCGAGGTCCAGATCTTCTGGCCGTTGACCAGGAAGTGGTCGCCCCTGTCCTCGGCCCGGGTCTGGAGCGAGGCGAGGTCCGAACCTGCGCCAGGCTCGGAATAGCCCTGGCACCAGCGCAGATCGCCCCGGA
>CAIMLY010000284.1 GCA_903842425.1 uncultured Alphaproteobacteria bacterium
CGGCCGTCCACCGCCCGATAGCCGCCCAGGTCCCGGAAGTTGGAGCCCTGAGCCAGGGGAAGCACGCGCTCGGCCACCCGGGTCGCCCGGCCGTCTGCGCCGTCGACCAACAGGAAGTAGGGCCGGCGGATCAGGTCCGCCTTCAACTCATGCCGACCGTCCCTGTCGTCATCGGACACCAGCTTCATCCGCTCCCGGGGCGCATCCGGTCGGTCGGCGACGTAGACGTCCACCGGACCAGCTGCGGTCCAGCTGACGATGACACGGTCGGCAGACGGGCGCTGGACCCGTTCCCCTGCGACGCGGGCCTCGGCGGAACCGGCGGCCAGGCTGAGCGCCAGGGCGCCGGCGAGGGTGAAGGACCTGATCATGATGTCGGTTTCCCCGTAAAGTCAGTAGCGGAAGGTCAGGTCCAGGCCGTAGGTCCGGGGCTCGTTGAACATCCCGAACACGCCCTGGGCGGCGGCAGCGCCGGCGCTGCGATAGAAGACGTAGGCGTCGTCGAAGAGGTTGCGGGACCAGAGGCTGGCCTCCATCCGCACGCTGTCGGTGATCCGGATGTCGGTCAGGGCCAGGCGGCCGTTCCAGACCCTGGAGGAGTCGGAGAAGGTGGCCTCTCCGGATGAGCCCCGGTAGCCGTCTGCGAAGTTGGCGTCGAGGTGGGCCCGCAGGGTCATGTCGCCAATCGGGCGGACATAGTCGATGGAGGCGCTCAGCGCGTTCTTCGGCGTGTAGACGATGTAGACCGGTTGCAGGCGCCCGCCGGCGAAGGGATTGGCGGCTACGGGCAGATTGCTGGTGGTGAAGGCATAGTTCGCCGCGAGGGTCAGCCCGGTGACCGGCGCAATGGTGAAATCGACCTCGAGGCCCTCGATGCGGCCTTCACCGGGGGCGTTCACCGTCTCAAGAGTGCCACGGTTGCTGTTGTTGAGGTTCACCGCCGAGAAGTCGATCTGGATGTCCGTGTAGCGGGTGGTGAAGGCCGCGACGTTCAGGCGGGCCCGCCGGTCCCAGAACTCGCTCTTGATGCCGGCCTCGGTGGTGGCGACCTCCTCCGGCCCGAAGGCGCGATAGCTGACCGAGCGCGAGTTCGCCCCGCCCGCCCGGTAGGCCGTGCCCCACTTGGCGTAGACGCTGGTCGTCTCGGTCAGGTCGAACAGGGCGGAGACCGAGGGATCGAAGCGCTCGTCCTCAAAGGTGAAGGTTAAGGCGGTCACGGCGCCATTCACCCGGGTCAGCTCGCCGCTCTTCTTGTCGTGGGTGAAGCGGCCGCCTGCCGTCAGGCGCAGCCGGCCATCGAGGGCGCTGGGAATCCAGGTCGCCTGGCCAAAGATGGCGGTGCTCGTGGCCCGGGCGGTGCTGGCCCGGTCCGGGAAGGGCCAGCGGGCGCCAGCGATCAGGCTCGGCAGCCGGGTCGCCGCCGTGCCGGTGGCGTTCCAATGCAGGGTGTTGGGCGTCCAGGCGTCGTCGTCACCCTCCTCGTGGTAGTAGTAGGCGCCGACGACATAGGTCAGGCCGCCGAGGGATCCGAGAGCCTGGAGCTCGTGGCTGACCTGATCCTGTCGCAGGGAGGCGAGGCTGTAGCGGGCGAACTGGCCATTGGGGACGAAGACCCCGGCGTGGGCGCCGATCCCGTTGTCATACTGGCTCTGCTTGAGGCGCCGGTAGGCCGAGATGGTGCGGACCTCCAGGTCCTCCAGGGGAGACCAGGACAGGTGGAGGGCCCAGCCCTGGGTCCGTCCGACGCTGTCTTCCTGCGGCACGCCGATGTCCGCGACCTCGGCTCGGTCGGACTGGACCTGCACCAACGGCGCCAGGGCCGGGGAGGTGGGTGTCTTGGACAGGAGCTGCACGTAGTAGGGCGTCGTCCCATCATACGCCTCGTCAAAGTCCAGGCGGGCTTCGAAGTCGTCGGTCGGCGACCAGAGGACGCCCACGTGGATGCCGGACCGGTCAATGGCGTTGAAGTCCGACTGACCTTCCATCGGGTTGTCCGTGGTGCCGTCACGCTTGCTGACGATCCCATCGACCTTCACGGCCAGGTTGTTCCATTCCGGAAGGTCCAGGTGGGTCTCGGCGCTGTAGCCACCGAAGTTGCGCACGCCGACGCTCTGGCGCAGGCCCAACTCGCCTGAGGGCTTGCGGCTGACAATGCTGACCGCGCCGCCGGTCGAGTTCCGGCCGAACAGGGCGCCCTGCGGTCCCTTCAGCACCTCGATCCGCTCGATGTCGTAGAGCGTGGCGCCCAGGCCCTGGGATCGTCCCAGGTAGACCCCGTCGATGTAGACACCGACGCCCGCATCTCGGCTGGGCTGGTTGGCGTCGAAGGGCACGATGCCGCGGATGCCCACCGTCAGGGCGGAACTGCGCGAGAAGAAGGGCGCCACCCTCAGGGAGGGGATCCCCGTGGTCAGGTCCGCCAGGCTCTGGATGCGCCGGTCGGCCAGCTGCTCGCCGCCGAGCACGGAGGCCGCCACAGGCGTCTTCTGGAGGTTGGTCTCCCGCTTCTCGGCGGTGACGATGACCTCAGAGAGCGTTCCGTCGTCCGCGGCGTCAGCCGCCAGGGCGGGGCCCGAGAGGGCCAGGGTGGCGACGCCCGCCAGGAGGGCGTGGCGACGGATGGGGAGAAGTCGGGAAAGATACATGGGAGCCTCCAGCAGGCCCCCTGACTGCACACGCCCGATGTCGCACCCGTGTCAGTTCGGCGTCGACGCGGCGACGTTCCCGCGACGCTTCGATGACGCCGGCCTCAGCCCACCGCTTCCAGAGGCGCCAGTCCCAGGGCCTTGCGAAAGGTCTGGTGGTAGTGGTGCAGGGGCGCCTCGTTGCGGCCGAACAGGACCGGGTCGATCCGGCCCGACGCGAGGTTCCGCTGCATGCCGGCGGCGGCGGCAAGGTCCTCGTTCACTACTACGTCGCGGAAGCCCATCCGGAAGGTCTCCATCTCCTCCGGCGACCGGCCCGTACCGTAGTAGCTGATCTGCACCGTGCACCGGCCCGGGTCGGTCGCGTGGGGCAGGGAGCGCACTACGGCGATCGCCCCTTCGCCGACATTGATCACCACGTTCGGGAACAGGAAGTAGACCGGGAAGCCCCCGTCCGTGACCCGCCACCCCGCCTTCGGCTGCGCCGCCATCTCGCGGATGGCCTGCTTGCCCAGCACCATCCGGTGGTTCCGCCGCCAGGTCCGGTAGCTGAGGACGTCGCCCTCGAAGGTCTGGGCCAGGGTGTCCTTGTGGAGGCGCTTGAAGTGGTAGGTCTCGCCGAAGGTGTCGGTGACCAGCTTCCAGTTCAGGTC
>CAIMLY010000285.1 GCA_903842425.1 uncultured Alphaproteobacteria bacterium
CCTTGAAGACCGCCTCCTTTGAGGCGCGGATCGACATGGGCGACAGTTCGGCGATCTGGCCCGCCCAGCGACGGGCGGCGGCCATCAGTTCCGCGGCGGGGACCACCTCGTTCACGAAGCCCAGTTCCGCCCCCTCGGCGGCCGAGACGCGACGACCCGTCAGGATCATGCCCATGGCGCGCTTGACCCCGATGGCCCGGGGCAGGCGGTGCAGGCCGCCGGCCAGGGCGGCCAGGCCGACCCGCGGCTCGGGCAGGGCGAAGACGGCGCCTTCGGCGGCGACAATGATGTCGCAGGCCAGGGCGATCTCGAACCCGCCGCCCATCGCCACGCCGTTGACCGCCGCGATCAGGGGCTTGTTCAGGTCAAACCGCGAGGTCAGGCCGGCAAAGCCCGTCGGCGGGCTGCGCATTTCCCCGCCCGTCGCCTGGTGCTTCAGGTCATTGCCCGCCGAGAAGGCCCGCTCGCCAGCGCCGGTGATGATGCCCACCCACTGCTCGGGATCGGCGGCGAAGGCGTCCAGGGCCTCGTGCATCTCGAAGTGCGCCGGCGAATGCAGGGCGTTCATCACGTCCGGGCGGTTGAGCGTGATGATGGTGACGTGACCTTCGCGGTCGACGCGGATGTGTTCGTAGGCCATGGCCCTGCTCCCTGAAGTCTGTCTGTCCAGAAAGCGGGCTGCAGGCCCTCCGGTCAACCCTTGTGGCGCAGGCTGGCGCGGTAGCGCTTCCAGTTCTCGACATAGTGCCAGGCCCCCAGCGCGACGGACTGGGCCTGGGCGTCGGAGAGTTCCCGGACCACCTTGCCCGGCGCACCCATGACCAGGGAGTTGTCCGGGATCTCCTTGCCCTCGGTGATCAGGCAGTTGGCGCCGATCAGGCAGTTCTTCCCGATCCGGGCGCCGTTCAGGATGATGGAGCCGATCCCCACCAGCGTGTTGTCGCCGATGGTGCAGCCGTGGAGCATCACCATGTGCCCGACGGTGACATTGGCCCCAAGGGTCAGGGGTGACCCGGTGTCGGTATGCAGGACCGAGCCGTCCTGGACGTTGGAGTTCTCGCCGATGACGATCGGATCGTTGTCGCCCCTCAGGGTCGCGCCCCACCAGACCGAGGCGTTGCGCTTCAGGATGACGCGCCCGATCACCGCCGCATTCGGTGCGATCCAGTACTCGTCATCCTCGGGCAGTTCCGGCGTCGCATCGCCCAATTGATAGACTGACATGGCGTCTCCCGTGACCCTTTGGTGAACGACGCGTTCACGCTTCTGCAACCCTGCTGCTAGCATTCTAGAGGGGCGATTCGAGGCTGCGAAGTCTTTCCGGGTCGCGCCTGTCCCGCAGTCGGGAGAGTCCATGGCGATCCAGCGTCCAGGGCGGCCTGAGCCGCCGGTCAGGAACGGGAAGAGCGGCCCGCCGGGCGCCTTCCGACGCCGCACCGTCCTTTGCCAATTCCGTTTCCCTGGGGGCGATCCGAACCGGATGCGCCCCTTTTTCATGCCCAGTCGGAGGCCCTCATGACCAAGCGAGCCCTGAAGCGTCAGCTGCGCGAAGGCGCCCTGGATCTTTCCGAGTTCGAGGGGGATCCGAGGATCCGGCGGCTGCCGGTCGAACGGGCCTGGTCTCCCCTGCCCCGGCGGGCCGAGGACGAACGCGACCAGGGCTATGTGAAGACGGTCCGCCCGCTTTCAGAGGGCCAGAAGGCGATGATGGAGGCCGTCGACGCCCATAACCTCGTGCTCGCCCTCGGGCCGGCCGGGACGGGCAAGACCTATCTCGCCATCTCCAAGGCCGTAGAGGCGCTCGAGGCCGGCAAGGTGGGCCGGATTGTGCTGTCCCGGCCGGCGGTCGAGGCCGGGGAGTCGCTGGGCTTCCTGCCCGGCGATATGGAGGAGAAGCTAGCCCCCTACCTGCGCCCCCTCTACGACGCCCTTTCGGACCGCCTGTCCATGAAGCGGGTCCGGGCGATGATGGCCGAGGGAATCATCGAGATCGCTCCGGTCGGCTTCATGCGGGGGCGCACCCTGAACAACGCCTTCGTGGTCATCGACGAGGCGCAGAATTGCACCTACGTCCAGCTCAAGATGCTGCTGACCCGGCTGGGCTGGCACTCCACCATGGTGGTTACCGGCGATCCGGCACAGTCCGACCTCCTGCCGGAGCTGTCCGGCCTGGGGCCCGTCGCCGACCGCCTCGAAGCCGTC
>CAIMLY010000286.1 GCA_903842425.1 uncultured Alphaproteobacteria bacterium
CGCATGCTGCCCAAGGAGAGCCCCCTGGCCCGCAAGCAGATGACGCACCTGCGCATCTACGCCGGCGCGGAGCATCCCCACGCCGCCCAGAACCCGGAGACCGTGGTCTTCGGCGACATGAACGCCAAGAACGTGCGGACCCAGTAAGCCGATGACCGACGCTCCCGCTCCTACGGGCTTCGACGCCCTGCAAAGCCTCTCCACCCAGTCCGCCTCCCAGGCGGTCGTCCATGAGCGCAAGCTCGATGCCCAAGGCCGGGCCTACGCGACCGGCAAGCGCAAGAACGCGGTCGCCCGCGTCTGGATCAAGCCGGGCAAGGGCCAGATCACAATCAACGGCCGGGACCAGGAGGTCTACTTCGCCCGCCCCGTCCTGCGGATGATGATCGCCCAGCCGCTGGAGATCTCGGATCGTTCCGGCCAGTTCGACGTCGTCGTGTCTGTGGCCGGCTCGGGCCTCTCCGGACAGGCCGGCGCCATTCGCCACGGCATCTCCAAGGCCCTGACCTATTTCGAGCCGGAGCTGCGCTCGGTCCTGAAGCCGCATGGCTTCCTGACCCGGGACAGCCGCGTGGTCGAGCGCAAGAAGTACGGCAAGGCCAAGGCCCGCCGCAGCTTCCAGTTCTCGAAGCGCTAGGTTCGTTCCACCCTTTTTGGGGTTTGGATCGTGGAGGGGGCCGCCAGCAATGGCGGCCCCTTTTCGTTGCGCCGCGGTCCTCCCATCTGGAGGCGGCAGCCCGGGGGTCGGCATGTTCACCACGGAGAGATTGATCGTCCGCCCGCCGCGCGTGTCGGACCTTGATGACATCCATGCACTGTTCTCGGATGAAGCGGCCCTGACCTATTGGTCCTTTGGCCCCCACAGGTCTGTAGAGGAGACCCGGGTCTGGCTTCAGCCCCTGCTCAATGACCCTGGCTCGGCGCCCTATGACCTCTTCATGGAGATGGACGGCCGGATTGTCGGGAAGATGGGTTGCTGGCGGGTCCCCGATGTCGGCTACATCCTGAACCGCGAGGTCTGGGGCCGGGGCCTGGCGCGGGAGGGACTGCAGGGACTGGTCGGCTACATGCGCGGGCAGGGGGCCTGCGACCACCTCTGGGCCGACGTTGACCCCCGCAATCAAAGGTCGCGGAAGCTGCTCGAGACCTGCGGTTTCCGGCTGGCGGGGTCGGCCTTCCGGACGATCCGGACCCACATCGGCTGGTGCGACAGCGACTACTTCCGGCTGGACCTCTAGGGCTCAGCGCATAAGGAAGTGAGACGGCCGACGGCTGGCCAGTGGCGTTCCCGCCCGGAATGGCGTAGCGCGTCTCCGGGGTCCCTTCGGGGCCCGGACGGGTTTCCCTGCAGGAGGAGAGCAAGCATGGCTCCCAGGGTCTTCATTGATGGCGAGGCCGGAACGACGGGCCTCCAGATCCGCGAGCGGCTGGAGCGCCGTACCGATCTGTCCCTGCTGTCCATCGACCCGGAGCGGCGCAAGGACCCCGAGGCCCGCCGGGAGCTCCTGAACGCCGCAGACCTGGTGGTCCTGTGCCTGCCTGACGACGCCTCAAGAGAGGCCGTCTCGATGATCGAGGCTCCCGGTGTGAAGGTCATCGACGCCTCGACGGCCTTCCGGACCGCTCCGGGCTGGACCTACGGCTTTGCGGAGATGACGCCCGGCCAGCGGGACGAGATCCGCGGCGCCCGGCGGGTCAGCAATCCGGGCTGCTATCCCACGGGCTTCATCGGCCTGGTCCGGCCGCTGGTTGACGCCGGGCTCCTGCCGGCGGGCTTTCCGGTCACCGTGAATGCGGTCTCCGGCTACTCGGGCGGCGGCAAGGGGCTGATCGCCGAGTTCGAGGGCGAGCGCCCCGAGGGCACCCAGGACGCCTTCCGCACCTACGGCCTCTCCCTCGCCCACAAGCACCTGCCCGAGATGCAGCTCCACTCCGGCCTCGACCACGCGCCGGTCTTCGCGCCGGCCGTCGGCCGCTATGCCCAGGGCATGCTGGTCGAGGTTCCCCTGGTCCTCCACGCCCTGCCGGGCCGGCCGTCACCGGAGCATCTGCGGGAGGCGCTGCTTTCGGCCTATGCCGGCGAGCGCTTTGTCCAGGCCGCCGACGCCCGGGCCTGCGCGGGGCTCCAGAAGAGCCGGGCCGGCGCCGGCGGCTATGTGCAGGACCTGGATCCGGAGGCCCTCAACGGGACCAACCTTCTGAAGCTCTATGTCTTTGGCTCGCCGGACGGCGCCCAGGCGAGGCTCGTGGCCGTGCTGGACAACCTGGGCAAGGGCGCCTCGGGCGCCTGCGTCCAGAACCTCAACCTCATGCTGGGGCTCGAAGAAGATGCAGGCCTCTGACGGACCGACCACCCGCCGCGGCCTATTGCTGGGCGCGGTCGCCGCCCTGGCGGCAGGCCCCTCGCGCGGGGCCTCGGACCCTCATGCCGGCTCGCCGTTCCGCAGCCTCAGCGATGCCGAATGGCGCCGTCGCCTCCCGCAGGCCGCCTACGCCATCCTGCGGCGCGAGGACACGGAGAGGCCGGGATCCAGCCCCCTCCTGAACGAGAAGAGGGCCGGGACCTACCATTGCCTCGGCTGCGACCTTCCCCTGTTCCGCTCCGCCTGGAAGTACGAGAGCGGCACCGGCTGGCCCAGCTTCCACACCGCCCTTCCTGGCGCCCTGGGCCTGAAGACCGACTGGCTGATCGGGGTCCCGCGCACCGAGTACCACTGCGCCCGGTGCCTGGGACACCATGGCCACAGGTTCAACGATGGCCCCCGTCCGACGGGCCTTCGGTACTGCAGCAACGGGCTCGCCCTGCGATTCCGCCCCGCATGACTCGGATCGCGGTCGCCCTGGTCCTGCTCGCGCTCGCCGGATGCGCCGCGCCGCGCGCCGAGCTGCAGGCTGACCGGACGGGGCGTCTGTTCGTGGATGCCGTCCAGCGCGGCGACTGGCCGGCCATCGACCGGGGGATCGCCCCTGTCCTGATGGCCTCGCCGGACCATGCGGACAGGATCGAGGCGGTCCGCAGGGCCTTTCCTGCGGACCCGCCCTGGTCGATCCGACTCCTGGCCTCCCGGCAGGTCAGGCCTGAGCCGGGGGCTGGGGAGGAACGGGCCGAGCTCCAGTATCTCTACCAGTTTGCAGAGCGCCGGGCGGTGGTGGACCTGACCATGGCGCCGGTCGGATGGCGCAAGGTGACGCCGGCTACCCCTGGGGCTCCGGGCCGGGAGTCCGCCCTGCTGGCCGAGAAGCCCGAGGCTGCCGAGACCGGAGGCGCCGGCTATGAAGTGGTCCGGGTCTACCGGGCGGTGTCCATGTCCTACACCGAGGTGACGGCCGAGGATGTCGCGGCCCAGGAATTCTGGAGTCCGGAGCGCATGCCCGGTCAATGGCTCTTCCTGGCCCTCGCCCTCGCAACCCCGGCCTTCATGCTCTGGACGGTGGTCCGGGTTTTCCGGGCGCCTGAGCTCGAGGCCCGGGTCCTGTGGGCGCTTCTCTGCCTGGGGGGGATGGGGACCGCCTGGATGGACTGGACGTCAGGCGTCACCGGCTTCCTGCCGACCAGCCTGAGACTGATGGGCTTCGGCCTGGAGAAGGGGGCCTCGCCCCTGGCGCCCTGGATGGTGAGCCTGACCCTGCCCCTCGGCGCCCTGCTGGCGAACCTCAGGCTCGCCGCCGGACGGTTCAGGACCTGACCTTGACGTAGCTGCCCGGAGCGTCCTCCAGGGCCGGGAGGGGGCCTGCGGCCGGGTCGCGGGCGGGGACCACCGGGCCGGAGTGCGCCTTCAGCCATTCCGCCCAGTGCGGCCACCAGGAACCGGCGGTCTCCACGGCGTCCGACTGCCAGGCCTCAAGACTCTCGGGCAGGTCCGGACGGGTCCAGTGCTGGTACTTCTTCGCCGCCGGGGCGTTGATCACGCCGGCGATGTGCCCGGAGCCCGCCAGGGTGAAGGTCGTCGGTCCCCCGAACAGGCGCGCGCCCCGATAGACCGAGCGCGCCGGAGCGATGTGGTCTTCCTTGGAGGACTGCACATAGACCGGCGTCTGCACCTGCCCCAGGTCCAGCTTGATCCCATCCAGCTCCAGCTCGCCCCTGGCCAGGGCGTTGTCGCCGTAGAAGCGCCGCAGGTAATAGAGGTGCAGGGTCCTGGGCATCCGGGTCTGGTCGGAGTTCCAGAACAGCAGGTCGAAGGGCTTGGGCTCCTTGCCCAGCAGGTAGTTGCTGACGAAGAAGGACCAGATGAGGTCGTTGGAGCGCAGCATGTTGAAGGTGTCGGCCATGGTCTGGCCGGCCAGTACGCCGCCGCCGCTCTCCATCTGTTTCTCGAGGTCGGACAGCCACTCGTCGCTGGTGAACAGCAGGAGGTCTCCAGCCTCGGAGAAATCCTGCTGGGCGGCGAAGAAGGTCGCCGAGGCGATCCGCCGGTCTCCCTTGGCCGCCATGTGGGCCAGGGTCGCCGACAGCAGGGTCCCGCCGATGCAGTAGCCGACGGTGTTCACCCGATCGACGCCGGCCTGCTTCATGGCGGCGGCCGTGCCCTCGTAGATGCCGAGGCGCATGTAATCCTCGAAGGTCCGGTCTGCGAGGCGGCCGTCCGGGTTGACCCAGGAGGCCACGAACACGGTGAAGCCCTGGGAGGTCAGCCACCGGATCATCGAGTTCTCGGGGCGCAGGTCCAGGATGTAGAACTTGTTGATCCACGGAGGGAAGATCACCAGCGGGATCTCGTGCACCTGCGGGGTGGCGGGCGAGAACTGGATCAGCTGGATGATCTCGTTCTGGAAGACGACCTTGCCGGGCGCCGTGGCGACATTCACCCCGATCTCGAACTGGTCGTAGTCCGTCTGGCTGATCGCCAGCTGGCCGCCGCCCCGGGCAAGGTCTCCGGCGAAGTTCTCCATGCCCCTGACGAGGCTTTCCCCGCGGGTGGCCATGGCCTCCCGGAGGGCCTCGGGGTTGGAGGCCAGGAAGTTCGACGGCGACAGGGCGTCGGTCAGCATCCGGGTGAAGAACTCCACCCGTCGCCGGGTCATCGGGTCCACGTCCTCCGCCCGGGCCACCAGGCCGTTGAGCCAGTCCGAGGTGATCAGGTAGGACTGCTTGATCACGTCGAAGACAGGGTTCTCGGTCCAGTCGGGGGCGTTGAACCGCTTGTCGCCCTTGCCGGGGGTCGCCGCGGGAGAGCCGCTCTCCCCCATGGCCCGCCGTGCGGCGAAGTGCCAGAGCTCGGCATAGCGTCTCCAGAGGTCACCCTGGGCCTGCATCAGGGCGTCGGGCCGGCTGGCGAGGCTGGACATCACCCGGGCCATGGCGGGGCCTACGTGGAAGGGGTCTGCGTCCAGGCCCGGCGGGCGGTCCGCCTGCTGCAGGGCGGCCTCGGCGATGGCGCCCTGGGCGGTCATGGCGGCGCGGGCGAGGTTCCTGGAGAGGGCCTCGAGGGTGTCCAAGGCCTCCGGTCCTGCGGCGGCGAAGCCGGCCGCGGAATCCTCGGCGGGACTTGCAGCCGCCCCCGGACCGACCCCAGCCGGTTCAGGAGCCTGCGCCGCCCGGGGCGCCTTGGCGCGGGCCCGCGGGGTCCTGGATGCGGGCTTCTCGGTTCCAGCCATGTTCCGGCCTCCAACGCCCGAAGGGTCCTCAGGCTTTCTCTAACGTCGATCATGCCATAAGACCGGGCGGAAGATGAAACACTACCCGGTGCAGACCCCGATTCCTGTTCCCCGCCTGGCCCCGGCGCCCCTGGCGCTGGCCCTGCTGGTCGGCGGCTGCGCCTCCGCGCTTCCCCCGGGGACTCCGGAAACCGCCGCGGCGACGGCCCAGGTCCAGGCTGTCGCAGGGGCCTCCCGGGCCTATCCCCGGTTCACCGACATTCCGGACCTTCCGGTGGACGAGCGGCCGCTTGCGGCCTGGGGCCAGGCTGCCGGTGAAGTTGTGGCGGACGGCGAGGCTCTGGCGCGCGATGGCGCCGAGGCGACCTGGACCCTCAGGGGCACGGACTCCTTCGCCGCCGGCGCCCAGCGTGAGTCCGGCCCTTCGGCGCCGGTGGTCTCGGCCACGGCGGGCGCCGATGCTTTCGCACGGGAGGTTCGCAAGCGAGCTACCCCGCCTCCGCCGCCCGTTCGCTAGGGCCTGCGGAGGCGATCCCCTCAAACCGCTTGGCGGCCTCCGGAGCGAAGGCTATGCCAGGACAGGACAGGCTCCCATTCGCCGCGAGCTGCGCGGCCAGAGCAGACATGACACCCGAGTTTCACCGTATCCGCCGCCTGCCTCCCTACGTCTTCGAGGAGGTCAACCGCATCAAGGCCCGCCTGCGTGGCGAGGGCGTGGACATCATCGACTTCGGCATGGGCAATCCCGACATGCCGACGCCCAGGCATATCGTCGAGAAGATGATCGAGACGGCCCGGGACCCAAAGGCCGGGCGCTACTCCGCGTCGAAGGGCATCATCGGCCTGCGCCGCGCCATGGCCGGCTATTACGAGCGCCGCTTCGGGGTGCAGCTGGACCCCGACTCCGAGGTCATCGCGACCCTGGGTTCCAAGGAAGGCTTCGCCAACCTGGCCCAGGCCCTGACCGCACCCGGCGACGTCATCATCTGCCCGAACCCCGCCTATCCCATCCATGCCTATGGCTTCATCATGGCCGGCGGCGTGATCCGGCATGTCCCGGCCCTGTCGCCGGAGGAGTACCTGTCCGGCATCAGCCGGGCGGTGAAGCACTCGGCGCCGCCGCCCTCCGTGCTGATCCTGTCCTATCCCTCCAACCCGACGGCGCAGTGGGTCGACCTGGACTTCTACAAGGAGGCCGTCGCCCTGGCGCGCCGGCACGACATGCTGGTCCTGTCGGACATCGCCTATTCCGAGATCTACTTCGACGACAATCCGCCGCCTTCCGTGCTGCAGGTCCCGGGCGCCAAGGACATCGCGGTGGAGGTCAACTCCCTGTCCAAGACCTACGCCATGGCCGGCTGGCGGGTCGGCATGGTGGTGGGAAATGCACGCATCTGCGCAGCGCTGGCGCGGGTGAAGTCCTATCTGGACTACGGCGCCTACACCCCGATCCAGGTCGCCGCCGCCGCCGCCCTGAACGGCCCGCAGGACTGCGTCGAGGAGATCAGGGCCATCTACAAGGGCCGCCGCGACACCCTGGTGGAGTCCATGAAGCGGGCGGGCTGGGACATTCCCGCCCCGCCGGCCTCGATGTTCGCCTGGGCGCCGCTGCCGGAAGCCTTCCGCGAGGCGGGCTCCATGCTGTTCTCGAAACTGCTGATCGAGGAGGCCGGCGTCGCCGTCGCCCCGGGGGTGGCCTTTGGCGAGTACGGTGAGGGTTATGTCCGCATCGGGCTCGTCGAGAACGAGAACCGCATCCGCCAGGCGGCCCGGAACGTCCGGCGCTTCCTTTCAAACGCCGACGAGCTCCTCTCCAGGGCGCACAATACGGGACTGGGCCAATGACTCGCACCGAGACCCGCCAGGTCTGGCGCGTGGGCGTCGCCGGACTGGGGACGGTCGGCGCGGGCCTTCTCGGCTTCCTGGCCGAGCGGCCCGGGTTCGCCCCGGCCGGTGGCCAGGTGGTGGTGACCGGCGTTTCGGCCCGCTCTCGGTCCCGGCCCCGGCCCGTCGACATCTCGCAGCTCGCCTGGTTTGACGATCCCGTCGCCCTGGCCCTTTCGCCGGACGTCGACATCTTTGTCGAGCTGGTCGGCGGCTCCGATGGACCGGCCAAGGCCGCGGTCGAGGCCGCCCTGCGGGCCGGGAAGGCAGTGGTGACGGCCAACAAGGCCCTGATCGCCGAGCACGGCGCCGAGTTGGCTGCGCTCGCTGAGGCGCGCGGGGTTCCCCTGCTGTTCGAGGCCGCGGTCATGGGCGGCGTCCCGGCGGTCAAGACCGTGCGCGAGGCCCTGGTGGGTGAGGAGATCCGCAGCCTCTCGGGCATCCTCAACGGCACGTGCAACTACATCCTGACTGAGATGGAGTCGTCCGGCTCGGCCTTTGCAGATGTCCTCGCCGAGGCCCAGCGGCTGGGCTACGCCGAGTCCGACCCGACCATGGACGTTGGTGGCTTCGATGCGGCCCACAAGATCACCATCCTGGCCGCGCTTGCCTTCGGCGGCTCCCCCAACTTCGCGGCGGCCGAGGTGGAGGGGATCACCTCCGTGGACCTGCTGGACATCCGGCTGGCCGGGGACCTGGGGTACCGGGTCAAGCTGATCGCCTCGGCAGAACGGGCCGGGGAGGGCGCCCGGGTGAGGGTGCGCCCCTTCCTGGTGCGCAAGGCCCATCCCATCGCCCAGGCTGACGGGGCGCTGAACGCCCTGTTCATCGAGGGCGCGCGGATCGGGCGGATATTCCTGCAGGGGCCGGGCGCCGGGGCGGGTCCGACCGCCGCGGCGGTGGCCGCCGACATCGCCGACGTCATGACCGGGGCGCACCGCCCGGTCTTCCAGGCCCCGGCCGCCGGTCTTCGTCCCTGCGCGCCCTCTGCGGGAGTGGCGGCGGAGGGGCGGGGCTACATCCGGGTCATGGTGCGCGACGAGCCCGGGGTGCTGGCGGCCGTCTCCGAAGAGCTGGCCGAGGCCGGCGTCTCCATCGAGAGCTTCCTGCAGAAGCCGGCCGGCGAGGCGTCGGGCGTGCCCATCGTCATGACCACCCATGCCGTGGCGGAGGCCGTCCTGGACGCCGCCGTGGCGCGGATCGCCCGTCTTCCGGCGGTCCTGGAGCCGCCCCGGCTTCTTCACATCGCAGGCATCTGAGAATCGTCGATAATCGCGGCCACAGCGCCGTCCGGAGATCTTTCATGAGCACTGAGCAGCTGGACAGCGCCCTTGTCCTGGACGCCGTCCGCGTCACCGAGATCGCCGCGATCGCCGCCTCGACCCTGGTGGGCCGGGGCGATGAGAAGGCCGCGGACCAGGCGGCGGTGGACGCGATGCGCACCGCCCTGAACGCCCTGTCCATCGATGGCGAGATCGTCATCGGCGAGGGCGAGCGGGACGAGGCGCCCATGCTCTACATCGGCGAGAAGGTCGGGCGCGGCGGCGCAGCCATCGACATCGCCCTGGACCCGCTGGAGGGCACCACCCTGACGGCCAAGGCCATGGCCAACGCCCTCGCGGTCATGGCCTGGGCGCCCAAAGGCACCCTGCTCAACGCCCCCGACACCTACATGGACAAGATCGCCTGCGGTCCCGGCTATCCCGCCGGGGTCATCGACCTCGACCGGTCGCCCGCCGACAACGTCCGGGCCCTCGCCGCGGCCAAGGGTGTGGCGGCCGAGGAAATCACGGTCTGTGTCCTCGACAGGCCCCGTCACGCCGAGATCATCGCCTCGATCCGGTCGGTCGGCGCCCGGGTGAACCTGATCACGGACGGCGATGTGGCCGGCGTCATGCACACCGCCGACCCGGCGACCGGCATCGATCTCTATGTCGGCCAGGGCGGGGCCCCCGAAGGCGTGCTGGCCTGTGCAGCCCTGAAGTGCGTGGGCGGCCAGTTCCAGGGCCGCCTGGTCTTCCGCAACGCCGACGAGAAGGAACGCGCCCGGCGCGTCGGCATCACCGACTTCGACAAGAAGTACGACCTCCACGAGATGGTTCGCGCCGACGCCATCTTCGCGGCCACCGGGGTGACCAAGGGAGCCCTGCTGGACGGCATCCGGCGGGAAGGCGGCCACATCGTCACCCACAGCCTCGTGATGAGCTCGTCCACGCGCACCGTCCGCGAAGTGCGGATGCGGCGACCGGCCTGACCCGGTGCCCGCAGGGGAGGGTCCGTTTCTCGGAGTGGGCCGTTCCCTGACCGGGCGCGCCTGGACCGCCCGTCCGGCGGCTGCGGACCTGGTCCGTCGCCATCAGTCCGCCCTCGGGCTCAGCGAGCCCCTGGCCCGGGCCCTCGCCTCACGGGGAGTCGGTCCTGACGAGGGCGAGGTCTACCTCAATCCGACCCTGAAAGCTCAGTTCCCGGATCCCTCGTCCTTCCGCGACATGGATCGGGCGGCTGAGGTCCTGGTCGAGGCGCTCGTGAAGGGGCGCTCCATGGTGGTCTTCGCCGACTACGACGTCGATGGAGCGGCCAGCGCCGCCCAGGTGGTCCGCTGGATGCGGGCCATGGGCACGGAAGTCCCCGTCTACATCCCGGATCGCGTCACCGAGGGCTACGGACCCAGCCCGGCCATCTTCCGCTCCCTCAAGGAAAAGGGCGCCGACCTTGTCGTCACCCTCGACTGCGGCGCGGCGGCCGTGGACGCCCTGGTCGCGGCCCGGGAGATCGGTCTCGATGTCGTGGTGATCGACCACCACCTGATGCGGCCGGGCGAGGTCCCCCCGGCGGCCGCCCTGGTCAACCCCAACCGCCCCGACGACAACTCCGGGCAGGGCATGCTGGCCGCCGCCGGCGTGGCCTTCGTCCTGCTGGCGGCCCTGAACCGCGAGGCGCGGCGGCAGGGGCTCTTCAAGGATCGTCCCGAGCCCGACCTGCGCCAGTGGCTGGACCTGGCGGCCCTGGGCGCCGTCTGCGACGTCACCGCCCTGACCGGATTCAACCGGGCCCTGACCGCCCAGGGCCTGAAGGTCATGTCCCGCTGGGCCAACCCTGGCCTCAAGGCCCTGGCCGACATCGGCAAGGTCAGCGGGACGGCCACTACCTTCCACGCGGGATTCGTCCTGGGGCCGCGCATCAACGCCGGTGGGCGCATTGGCCGGTCGGACCTTGGCGCGCGGCTGCTGGCGACGGACGACCCCGTCGAGGCCGCCGCCCTCGCGGCCCAGCTGGATGAACTCAACGGGCAGCGCAAGGCGGTGGAGCAGGCCGTCCTTGACGAGGCCGTGGCCCTGATCGAGGCGGACCCGGGATTCGACGCAGCGCCGGTCCTCGTGGTGTCGGCCCCCGGCTGGCCGCCAGGGGTCATCGGGATCGTCGCCGGACGACTGCGCGAACGCTATCGTCGGCCCGCCGTGGTCATCGGCGTGGATTCCGCCGCCGGGGTGGGCAAGGGGTCCGGGCGGTCACAGCCCGGGGTCAACCTGGGCGCTGCGGTGCAGGCCGCCTACGAGGCGGGGCTCCTGCTTTCCGGTGGCGGTCACGCCATGGCGGCGGGCCTCTCCATACGTCCGGACCGGATCGGCGAGCTCACCGGCTTTCTGGCCGCACAGCTGGGGGACGCCCAGGCCCGCGCCGCCGAGGCCGACGCCCTGGAGGTGGACGCCCTCATCACGCCCCGGGGCGCCGACCGTGCCCTTCTGGACGGCTTCGCCCGGCTGGCTCCCTTCGGCCCGGGGAACCCGGAGCCGCTCTTCGCCGCCGCCTCCGTGCGCATTGAGCGGCCTATTCCCATGCGCGGGGGCCACGTCCGGGTGACCCTGTCCGACTCTGCCGGCGGACGCCTGAAGGCGGTGGCATGGCGGGCCGAGGAGACCCCTCTCGGACAGGCCCTCCTCGCCGGCGGCGTCCTTCACGTGGCGGGCAGGCTGCGTCCGGATGACTGGCAGGGCCGGGCCTCCGTGGAGCTCGAGATCGAGGACGCCGCGGACCCTCGACGGGCGGAAGCCGAATGACGGCCCGGCCCGAGCGAAATCAGGGACGGGTGTCTTGCACGCCTCCGGGAAGGCGGATATAGACCCGCCTCTCGCGTCCGTGGTCCCTTCGTCTATCGGTTAGGACGCCAGGTTTTCAACCTGGAGAGAGGGGTTCGACTCCCCTAGGGACTGCCACGCGAGATTGAATTTTCTTCCATTTTATGTGCTTCCGGTCCCGGCTCCGCTATGGGGCCCGCCGGGCCTTGGGCCTTGCGTTGGCGCGAGGCCAAGGAGCGCATCGCAGAGCCAGGCGGCGCAGTCGCAGCGCGCTATCGAGGGGCTCAGTCGTCAGCCGTTCAGTCGGGGCCCGCGCGCCTGAAGAGGCAGACCTTGCCTCGCTGGGCGAACTGTGGACATCCTGCTGAAATTCGTGCGGCGCAGACCGCAAAACGGGAGGGAATGAAGCCATGTCCAGGTGCTTTTATCTCTATGCCAGCTCGGCTCTGGCGATCACGGTCAGCCTTGGCCTCGCCGCACCGGCTGCGGCCCAGGGTTCGGCGTCGACCGGTACCCAGGTCGAGGAACTGGTGATCACGGGCTCCCTGATCCGGGGCACGCCTGAAGACGCCGCCCTGCCGGTGGACGTCATCACCAATGAGGCGCTGCAGGAGCAGGGCAGCCCGTCGCTCGTGGACCTGGTGCGGACCATCCCGTCGGTCTCGGGCGGC
Organism: uncultured Alphaproteobacteria bacterium; assembly: GCA_903842425.1. Classification (GTDB taxonomy): domain Bacteria; phylum Pseudomonadota; class Alphaproteobacteria; order Caulobacterales; family Caulobacteraceae; genus Phenylobacterium. The sequence goes on from CAIMLY010000286.1 coordinate 12,230, forward strand.
AATATCGGTGAGTCCAACCGCTTCCTCGGCGGCGCCGCGGCCGGTGTCGCGACCATCAATCTCCGCGGGCTTGGACTGACGCGCACGCTCTCGCTGATGAATGGCGAGCGACTGTCCACGATCACCGCCGCCGGCGGCCAGGAATTCGTCAACATCAACGTCGTCCCGACGATTGCGGTGGGTCAGGTCGAGGTCCTGCGCGACGGCGCTGCGGCCACCTACGGTTCCGACGCCGTGGCCGGCGTGGTGAACTTCATCACCCGCAGGGATCTGGATGGCTTTGAAGCCAGCGGCAAGTACGCGCTGATCGACGGCTCGGATGGCGACTACGAAGCCTCGGCGGCGTGGGGACGGAAGTTTGACAACGGCAATGTCCTGCTCGCAGCTTCCTATCGTCACCGCAGCGAGCTGAATGGCGTTGATCTGCCCTGGACGCTGCCGAACGCCATCTTCCCGGACACGCTCAACATCAGCGGGATCTCCGGCGCCAGCAATCCGGGCGGATACAACGCCATCCTCGGAACCCCGGTGATCGGACCCAACGGCGGGTTCGTGCAGGATCCCGCCCGTCCGGGCGTGCCGCTGGGGGCGACCCTGTCCGCGACCTTCTCGGACGCGGGCTGCAACCAGTTGGGTGGCCTCTCCTTCGTTCCGAACGGGCAGTGCTTCTATCCGTTCACCTATCACGACACCCGGGTCGCGAATGAGGACCATTACCACCTGTTCAGCGAGGCCAACTTCCAGCTGAACGACAGCGTCAGGTTCCACGGAGAGGTGCTCTGGTCACGGACGGAGGTGCCGGACGACCGGGTCTCGGCCTCGCAGTCGACTGTCCAGTTTCCGACC
>CAIMLY010000287.1 GCA_903842425.1 uncultured Alphaproteobacteria bacterium
ACGATCTGGATCTTCACTTGGCCAGGACACGGAGAATGTCCCGATCTTCACGCATGATGGCTTCCGCGGCGGCCATCTTCGCCTCGAAATCTGGATTGCTCGCTGTCAGCCTGACCCCGCCGTCCGGCGTTTCGCTGACATAGACGGTATCGCCCGGCCCGACGCGAAGGCGCGCCAGGAGTTCCTTGGGGAAGACGGCCCCGGTCGAGTTCCCAACCCGGGTGAGTTTAATCCTCAGGTTCATACGGATGTAATTACGTCCGTGTCTTCCGGGAAGCAAGCCGGTAAGATCGCAACGCCCCCCAGGCCCCTCACCCCGCCGACAGGATCATCCGGGCCATCGACGCGTCGTCGTCGATCTGGGCGGTCATTTCTTCCAGGGAGGCGAACTTGGCCTCGGGGCGGAGGAAGGCGATGAGGTCGGTCTCGATCACCTGGCCGTAGAGGTCCTCGTCGAAGTCGAAGAGCCAGACCTCCAGGCGCGGGGCGATCTCGCCGGCGACGGTGGGGTTGACGCCGATGTTGGCCACGCCGGCCAGGGTGCGGCCGTCGGCCAGGCGGGTTCGGGTGGCGTAGACGCCGAAGCGGGGGGCGACGTAGTCGTCCAGCTCGACGTTGGCGGTGGGGTAGCCGAGGGTGCGGCCCAGCTGGCGGCCCTGGCGGACCTCGCCCTCGATGGCGAAGGGACGGCCGAGGATGCCTGCGGCGATTTCCGGGCGGCCCTCGCGCAGGGCGTTGCGCACGTCGGTGGAGGAGAACTTGCCCTCGCTCTCGCCGTCGCCGATCGCCTCGGCCACCGAGACGCCGAAGCCCAGGGCGCCGCCATAGGCCTGCATGGTCGCCGGGCTGCCCGTGCGGCCCTTGCCGAAGGAGATGTCGAAGCCGACCGCCACGTGGCGGACGCCCAGGCCCTGGTGCAGGACCTGCTCGGCGAAGGCCTGGTCGGACAGCTCGCGCATGACCTCGTCGAAGGGCAGGAGGTAGAGGCGGTTCACCCCCAGGGCGTCCAGGGCCCGGGCCAGCTGGTCGGGCTTCATCAGGCGGAAGGCCGGGGCGTCGGGCTGGAAGATGCGGCGGGGGTGCGGATCAAAGCTGACCACGCCCAGGGGAACGCCCTGGTCCCGGGCGGCGGCGGCGGCCAGGCCGATCACCGCCTGGTGTCCGCGGTGGACGCCGTCGAAGTTGCCCAGCGCGATGCTCGCGCCCTGGTCCTCCTGCGACAGTCCCTGCCAGCCCCGGATGATGCGCATGGTCAGCCTGCGGCCTCGCGGCGGGGCGCCAGGACCACGGCCTCGCCCTCGACCACCCGCTTTCCGGCCACCTCGCAGACCGTGGAGAGGGTCACCTCCCCCCGGCGGGGATCCAGGGCTTCGACGGTCACCCGGGCGGTGACGGCGTCGCCCAGACGGACCGGCCGGCGGAAGCGCAGGGCCTGGGACAGGTAGATGGTTCCCGGTCCGGGGAGCTGCATGCCGATGACGGCGGAGATGTAGGCGCCGGACAGCATGCCGTGGGCGATCCGGCCCTTGAAGACCGTCCCCTCGGCATAGGCCGCATCCAGGTGGACGGGGTTGGAGTCCGTGGAGACCTCGGCGAAGGCCTCGATCACCGCCGCGGTGACGATGCGGGTGATCTCGGCGCTGTCGCCGACGGAAAGGTCCTCGAAAAAGCGTCCGGACATGCGGCTCCCCTGGGTGCTCCGATCCTAGCGGGCCGCGCCGCCCGCGCGAAGGGGGCCGCGCCAGTCGAGGCCGGCGCTGGCCCAGCGGGCCCCGGCGCCAGCCTGGGCCAGGAGGTCGCGCGCTGCCGCCATGTCCAGGCCCTGGGGCCCGAGGAGCTCGGCGCCGTGGATGCCGCCGGCCACGAACAGGACGTCCAGGTCCTGGGCGTTGGCCCCGAGGATGTCGGTGGGGATGCCGTCGCCGATGCAGAGGATGCGGCGGCGGTCCACCCGCCGGCCCAGCCGGGCCTCGGCCTCGGCGATGCAGAGGTCGTAGATGGGGGCGTGGGGCTTGCCGGCCATGCGCACCTCGCCGCCCAGGTCGGCGTAGAGCCGGGCCAGGGCGCCGGCGCAGGGGATCAGCCGGTCGCCCCTCTGCACCACGAGGTCGGGATTGGCGCAGAGGAGGGGCAGGCGGCGCGGCAGGATGGACTCGAAGCGCCCGCGATAGTCCTCGGCGGTCTCGGTCTCGTCGTCGTAGGGCCCGGTGACGCAGATGAGGGCGGCGTCCTCCGGTCCGGACAGGTCCAGGCCAAGGCCGGCGTAGAGGGGCGCGTCCCGGTCCGGCCCGATGGCCCAGACCGGGCCGGGCGCCCGCTCGGCAAGGAGGGTCCGGGTGGCGTCGCCCGAGGTGATCATGGCGCTCCAGGCGGCGCGGGACACGCCCAGGGCGTCCAGCTGGGGGACCACGTCGGCGGCGGGCCGTGGGGCGTTGGAGATCAGGATGACCGGCCCACGGCTCTCCGCGAAGGCGGCCAGGGCCCGGCAGGCGGGGGCGAAGCTCTCGCGGCCGTTGTGGATGACGCCCCAGACGTCCGACAGGACCACGTCGTAGCGGTCGGCGATCTCGTCCAGGCCCTGGATCGGCTCGGGAAGGCTCATGACCCCGGGCGGTAGCCGCCCCGGCTGCGGCGGTCAACCGCCGACGGCCCGCAGGGGCTCTTCTCAGGCCCGCTCGCCGGCCCGGCGGCGCAGGGGCGCCTGGAGGTAGTCCGCCGGCGGGTCGGTCTCGGCCAGGATGGCGCCGCGGATGGCGCGGGGCTCGCCGAACAGGTGGCCCTGGCCGAAGCTGATGTCGAGGTCGAGCACCTCGACGGTCTGGCGCTCGTCCTCGATCTTCTCGGCGATGATGTCGACGCCGTAGCGGCGGGCCAGGGCGGCGAAGTCCTCGGCGGCCAGGTCGGGGAGGGCGCGGAAGACGGGTCCTTCGCCGCTTTCGACGATCTCGTCCTGCAGGGCCTGGGCCCCGATCTTCAGGAAGCGCACGTCGCTGCGGGCCAGTTCCTGGAAGTCCATGTCCAGCCGCCGGACCTTGTCCAGGCTGAAGCGGAAGCCCAGCTCGGCCAGGCGGGTCATGTTGCGCACCGCGGTGGAGGTCCGGCTGTCGTAGGCCGACTGGCCGATCTCGAAGATCACCGAGCCGGCGAGGTCGCGGTTCTGGGCCATCAGGTCCAGGAACTGCGGGAAGAAGCCCTCGTCGGACAGGGAGCTGACCGAGATGTTGCAGAAGATGCCGACCTTCTTGTCGGTCTGGGCCAGGCGGCGGACGATCTGGACGCAGCGGAAGAGCAGCAGGTTGTCCACCGCCGCCACCAGGCCCTCGGGCTCGGCCACCGTCAGGAACTCGGCCGGCATGAGGACCCGGCCGGTCTCGTCGCGCAGGCGGGTATAGCTCTCGTAGAAGAGGGTCCGCCTCTGGGGCAGGTTGACCACGGGCTGGAGGTAGAGGTCGACCCGGCCGCTGACCAGGGCCTCGCGCACGGTCTGCAGGCGCTCGCGCCAGCCGGGCCGGGCGGCTTCGCCGGAGCGGCCGCCGGGGCCGTCGGCCAGGCGCTCGTCGAGGCGCTCGCTCATGCGGGTGACGAGGTCCTCCAGAAGGTGGACCTCGGTCGAGAGCTCCTCGGATCGGCGCTGGGCGTCGAGGGCGACGGTCTCGAGGACCTCGCCCACCCGGGCGTCGATCTGCTCGATCTGGCCGACCAGGAGGCGGTGGGCGTGGCGCAGGGTCTCGATCTCCTTGCGCAGGGCGGTCTGCCCGAGGACGCCGGTGATCAGTCCGTGGAAGGTGAAGCAGAGGCCGAGGCCGCCGGCGAGACCGGCCACGCCGGCGCCCCAGCCGCCGCCGTTGCGCCAGATCAGGACCGCAAAGATCAGCGACAGGCTGAAATAGCTTGCGGTCAACAGCGGCAGAATGAGGCGTCTCATGGTCCCGCCCGTCCCCGAATCACACCGGAGTATCGGTTAACCATGATGGACTTGTCGAACGGGAAAATCGCGTCCTGTCAGGGGGTTCGGCCGAATCGCCCGGGCCAGGCCACCCTGGGCGCCCCGGAGGGTCAGCGGGTCGGGACGGGCGTCTCGCCGCGGTAGTCGTAGAAGCCGCGCCCGGCCTTGCGGCCCAGCCAGCCGGCCTCGACATACTTGGTCAGCAGGGGGCAGGGCCGGTACTTGGAGTCGGCCAGGCCCTCGTAGAGGACGTTCATGATCGACAGGACGGTGTCCAGGCCGATGAAGTCGCCCAGTTCCAGCGGACCCATCGGGTGGTTGGCGCCCAGCTTCATGGCCGTGTCGATGGCTTCAACCGTGCCGACGCCCTCGTAGAGGGTGTAGATGGCCTCGTTGATCATCGGCACCAGGACGCGGTTGACGATGAAGGCCGGGAAGTCCTCGGCGTTGGCGGTGGTCTTGCCCAGGGACCGGGCGAAGTTGACGGCGGTCTCGTAGGTGGGCGCGTCCGTGGCGATGCCGCGGATGATCTCCACCAGTTTCATCAGGGGCACCGGGTTCATGAAGTGCAGGCCGATGAACCGCTCGGGCCGGTCCGTCGCCGCCGCCAGGCGGGTGATGGAGATGGACGAGGTGTTGGAGGCCAGCAGGGTGCGCTCGCCCAGATGGGGCGAGAGGGCGCGGAAGATCGACTTCTTGACCTCTTCGCTCTCGGTGGCGGCCTCGATGACGAGGTCGGCGGCCCCGACGGTCTGCAGTTCGGGCGAGGCGTGGATCCGGCCGAGGGCGGCTTCCATCTCCTGGGGGGTGATGAGCTCGCGGGAGACCTGGCGGGTCAGGTTCCGCCCGATCAGGTCGCGGCTGGCCGTGATCCGGTCGGGGCTGACGTCGTGCAGCAGGACATCGTATCCGCCGAGGGCCACCACGTGGGCGATGCCCGACCCCATCTGCCCGGCGCCGATGACGCCGACCGACCTGATTTCAGACATGTGCGAACCCCGAGGCAGCGGCTCTCCGGCCGCGTAAGGGGCGCACCCTAATGGCCTGCTGCGGCGCCGCCAAGCCTTTTGCTGCATCGCAGCGCAGAGGGGCCTGCCGGGGGTCTGGGCGGGGTCCGGGCGGGGGTCCGGGCGCGAAAAAGGGGGGCGCGGCGACCGCGCCCCCCTTCCCGGAGGTCGAAACCGGCGGCGGCTTACTTGCCGGCGGCGGCCAGGGCGTCCATCAGTTCCGGCACGGCGGACTTGTAGTCGGCCACCAGGCCCAGGTCGGCGACCTGGAAGATGGGGGCGTCGCCGTCCTTGTTGATGGCGACGATGACCTTGGAGTCCTTCATGCCCGCCAGGTGCTGGATGGCGCCGGAGATGCCGATCGCCACGTAGAGCTCGGGGGCCACGACCTTGCCGGTCTGGCCGACCTGGTAGTCGTTCGGCGCGTAGCCGGCGTCGACGGCGGCGCGGCTGGCCCCGACGGCGGCGCCCAGCTTGTCGGCCAGGGGCTCGATGACCCGCTGGAACTCCTCGGCGGAACCCATGGCCCGGCCGCCGGAGACGACGATCTTGGCGGCGGTCAGCTCGGGACGGGCCGACTTGACGATCTGCTGGTCGACGAAGCTGGTCTTGCCGGCGCCGGGACCCGCATCGATGGTCTCGATGGCGGCGGACCCGCCGTCGGCGGCGGCCTTGAAGTTGGTCGCCCGGACGGTGATGACCTTCTTGGCGTCCGAGGACTGGACGGTCTCCAGCGCGTTGCCGGCGTAGATCGGCCGCACGAAGGTGGAGCCGTCGACGACCTCGACCACCTCGGTGACCTGGGCCACGTCAAGCTTGGCCGCCACGCGGGGCGAGAAGCTCTTGCCCAGGGAGGTGGCGGGTGTCAGGACCGCGTCGTAGCCCGACATGAGGGGCGTGATGAGGCTGGCGATGGCCTCGGCCAGGCCCTGGCCGAGGGCGTCGCTCTCGGCGTGCAGGACCTTGCGGACCCCGGCGATGCCGGCGGCGGCCTTGGCCACCTCGCCCGCGCCCTTGCCGGCCACCAGGACATCGACATCGCCCGACAGGGCGAGGGCGGCGGTGACCGTCTTGTGCGTGCTGTCCTTGAGGGACGCGTTGTCGTGATCGGCGAAAACCAGAACAGCCATCAGATCACCCCGTTGGTCTTGAGGTTGGAGACGATGTCGGCGGCGCTCTCGACCTTGACGCCGCCGCTGCGCTTGGGCGGCTCGGTGACCTTGACCACCTTCAGGCGCGGGGCCGTATCGACGCCGAGGGCCGAGAGCTCCTTCACGTCGAGGGGCTTCTTCTTGGCCTTCATGATGTTGGGCAGGGAGGCGTAGCGCGGCTCGTTGAGGCGCAGGTCGGCGGTGATCACCGCCGGCAGGGCCACCTCGATGGTCTGCAGGCCGCCGTCGATCTCGCGGGTCACCTTGGCGGAGCCGGCGGAGAGGACGACTTCCGAGGCGAAGGCCGCCTGGGGCCAGTCGAGCAGGGCCGACAGCATCTGGCCGGTGGCGTTGTTGTCGCCGTCGATGGCCTGCTTGCCCATGATCACGGCGCCGGGGGCCTCTTCGGCCACCACGGCCGCCAGCACCTTGGCGACGGCGAGGGGCTCGAGGTCCTGGTCGGTCTGGATCAGGATGGCGCGGTCGGCGCCCATGGCCAGGGCGGTGCGCAGGGTCTCCTGCGCCTGGGCCGGGCCGATGGAGACGGCCACCACCTCGGTGACGGCGCCCTTTTCCTTCTGGCGGACGGCCTCTTCGACCGCGATCTCGCAGAACGGGTTCATGGCCATCTTCACATTGGCCAGGTCGACACCGGTCTGATCGGCCTTGACCCGAACCTTGACGTTGTAGTCGATGACCCGCTTTACGGGCACGAGGACCTTCATGGCTTCGCTAGCGCCTCAAATTGCATTGCAACAAATGGAACCGGGTGGGGCATAACCAATCCCGCGCGGTTTGCAAGCTCCCGGCGCGTCCGGAGGGCCGGGAGTGGACTGCGCAGGGTGCTTCAGGAGCCGTAAGATGTCGCAACTGATCCGACGGGTGTTCCGCATCACCGCCATCGCCTTCCTGGCGATCAGCCTTGTGATGGTGGTGGTCCAGCTGGTCTGGCTGAACCCGGGCAAGGACTGCGAGGCGGCCGGGAAGTGGTGGGACTGGCGCCAGCGCACCTGCGCCCAGCCGATCCTGATCTCGGACATCACCGGACGGCCGATCACCGACCGCAAGAGCCATGACGCCGCCAAGGCCGACGCCCGCACGCGAGAGTCCGGGACCCCGGAGGCCGCAAAGCCGGACTGAGGGGCCGCAGACCCTTCCGTCTAGGCCTCCCGCGTGGCCCCAGCCTTCCAGAGGACGTCGGCGCGGCCCTGGTCGTTGGCGACGCGGGCGGCGACGAAGAGCAGGTCGGACAGGCGGTTGAGATAGCGCAGGGCCGGGCCGCTGACCGGCTCCCCGGCGGACGCCAGGGCGACGGCGCTGCGCTCGGCCCGGCGGGCGACGGTGCGGGCCAGGTGCAGGAAGGCGGCGGCGGGCGTCCCCCCCGGCAGGACGAAGGAGGTCAGCTCGCCAAGCCCTGCGTTCAGGGCGTCGATCTCGGCCTCCAGGCGGGCGACCTGCGAATCGAGGATGCGCAGGGCCCGATCCTCGGCCGGACCCGGCGGGGTGGCGAGGTCGGCGCCGAGGTCGAACATCTCGTTCTGCAGACGGGCCAGCAGGGGGTCGAGGGCGGTCCCGGCGGTGTGCAGGCGCGCCAGGCCCAGGCAGGCGTAGGACTCGTCCACGTCACCGTAGGCGGCCACGCGCAGGTCAGACTTGGAGACCTCGGCCCCCGAGGCCAGGCGGGTGGTCCCGGCGTCCCCGGTCCGGGTGTAGATGCGGTTGATCAGGACCATGGCTCAGCCCGCCTGCTGGCGCCACCAGAGGGCGGCGGCCAGTATGGCCACGGCGATGGCCTGGGTCAGGACCCGCAGCCGCATCAGCCGGTTGGAGTAGGAGCGCCCGAAGTCCCCGCCGCGGAACAGGGCGTAGAGGCCAAAGCCCAGGGTCACCAGCACGGCGAGGAGGGCCGCCGGGATCAGGTACTTGAAGACGGTGTCCATGGGCGTCCCTTCCGGATGGCCTAGTTGGCGCCCTCGAGCAGGCGGCGGGCGATGACCTGGGCCTGCACCTCGCCGGCCCCCTCGAAGATGTTCAGGATGCGGGCGTCGGCCAGCAGGCGACTGGCGGCCTGCTCGGTGGCGAAGCCGGCGCCGCCGTGCACCTGGACGGCGTTGTCGGCGGCGGCCCAGGCGATGCGCGCGGCGGTCAGCTTGGCCATGCCGGCCTCAAGGTCGCAGCGCCGGCCCTGGTCCTTGGCCTCGGCGGCGAACCAGGTCAGGCGCCGGGCGCCCAGCAGCTCGGCGGCCATCATGGCCAGCTTGTTGGCGACCCGCGGGAACTCCGCGATCGGCCGGTCGAACTGCCGCCGCTGGAAGGCGTAGGTCACGGCCTCGTCCAGGGCCGCCTGGCCGACGCCGACGGCGCGGGCGGCGGTCTGGATCCGGGCGCTCTCGAAGGTGGCCATGAGCTGGGAGAAGCCCTTGCCGGTCTGGCCGCCCAGGAGGGCGCTCTCCGGGACCTCGAAGCCGTCGAAGGCGATGTCGTACTCCTTCATGCCCCGATAGCCGATGACGCCGATCTCGCCGCCGCTCATGCCGGGGGCCGGGAAGGGCTCTGCGTCCGTCCCGCGGGGCTTCTCGGCCAGCAGCATCGACAGGCCCCGGTGGTCCTTCGTGCCCGGCTCGGTGCGGACCAGCAGGGTCATGAGGTCGGCCCGGGCGGCGTGGGTGATCCAGGTCTTGGCGCCGAACACCTTCCAGGCATCGCCGGACCGCTCGGCCCGGGTGCGCAGGGCGCCCAGGTCCGACCCGGTGTCGGGCTCGGTGAAGACGGCGGTGGGAATGATCTCGCCCGAGGCGATTCCGGGCAGGAGCCGCGCCTTCTGGTCCTCCGTGCCGTGGGCGAGGATCAGCTCGGCGGCGATCTCCGAGCGGGTCCCCAGGGAGCCGGCGGCGATCCAGCCCCGGGACAGGGCCTCCGAGACCACGCACATGGCTGTCTTGCCGAGGCCCGTCCCGCCCCAGGCCTCGGGCAGGGTCAGGCCAAAGACGCCGAGGCCGGCCAGCTCCTCCAGCAGGGACAGGGGAATGAGCTCGTCGCGCAGGTGCCAGCCCTGGGCGTAGGGCGCCACCCGGGTGCGGGAAAAATCGGTGAACTGGTCGCGGATGGCCTCCAGGGTCTCGTCCAGGCCCGAGGCCTCAAGGGAGGCGCGGCCGGAGACGCCCTCCAGCAGGGCGACGATCCGGGTCTTCACCGCCTGGGAGGCCCCGGGGCGCAGGTCGGACAGCAGGGGGAAGAGGTCGCCGGTCTCCACGCCCAGGTCGGCGGGGCGGAACATCTCGCCCTGGTTCATGGGCAGGCCGCCGGCCATCTGCGAGACGTACTCGAAGGCCAGGAGCTGGGCCGGCAGGGCCTCGGCCTCGGTCAGGGCGCCGGCGGCCTCCAGCCGCTCCGCCCACAGGGCGACCTGGCGCAGGGTCTCGGCATAGGAGGCGCACCAGGCCAGGCCATGGGCGGCGTGCTGCTCGGCATCCAGCCGATGGCGGTCTACCCGTCCGCCGGGCGCAACGAGGGCCCCGACGGCCTGGCGCACCCGGGCGGTCAAGGCGTCGGCCGCCTGCGCCGACTGGTGCAAGAGGGGGACAATTCGGGGTAGGATCAGGGTCTCGCTCATCACCGGCCTTATAGGCCAAGCTTTCGGCCCGCGACACACCCCGCTGAACCGCCCCGCCGGCCAGGGATTCCCGACCATGATCACCGTCCATCACCTGAACGATTCCCGCTCCCAGCGCGTGCTCTGGGCCCTGGAGGAGCTGGGCCTGCCCTACGAGATCCGCCACCACGCCCGCGACGCCGCCACCCGCCTGGCCCCGCCGGAACTGAAGGCCATCCATCCCCTCGGCAAGTCGCCGGTCATCGCGCACGAGGGCCAGGTGGTCTTCGAATCGGGCGCCATCCTCGACTACCTGTCGCGCCGCTGCGCCGACGGCCGCCTGGCCCCGCCGGCCGCCTCGCCGGAGTACGACGTCTACCAGCA
>CAIMLY010000288.1 GCA_903842425.1 uncultured Alphaproteobacteria bacterium
CCGAGCCCGGACGCGCCATCCCGAGGGCGTGGGCCGCGGCGGCGAGACCCGAGGCGGCCTCGCGGCGGCTGGGCGTGGCGTTCTCGGTCATGGCGGGCTCCGGCGGCGAGGGTGCGGAGCCTGCAGTGTGGCGCCGAACTGTGTCGGGAGGACGAAGGCGGATGCCTTAAGCGCCCACCCAGTTGCCATGGAAGCCGAAGGGAACCCGGCGGGGGACCTTGGCGACCGCCACGGGGCCCCGGTCCACGTCGGAAGCGTCGAGGATGACGAGGTCCGACCGGTTCTCGGCGGCGCGCCAGACGACGGCGGTCAGCCATCCCTCGCCCTCGGCGGCGGTCCCGGAACGGGGAATGAAGACCGGCTCGGAGACCTGGTCGCCCGGCTCGAAGGTGCAGACCTTCCGGGTTCCGGTCTTCAGGTCGATGTGCGCGATGGCGTTCATCTTGACCGACTTCGCCCCGGTGGTGTCGGCGGCGTAGTAGCCGTGCCGGTAGGCCAGGCCGGCGAACCGCTCGTCAAGCCGCGGGAACTCGGAGTCCAGGTCGTCGATCGCCGTCTCCTTGACCTGGTCCGTGGCGCCGGTCAGGTCGAACTCCCAGCGGGTCAGGCGGGCGCCGCTGCGCGAGCCGGGCCGGCCGTCGGCCAGGGGGAAGAGGGGGGCGGCGTCATAGAGACAGACCTCGGCGACGATCTTCCCTTCCGCCTCGTAGGCGTTCATCGGATGGAAGACATAGCCCGGCCGGGTGGTGAACCAGCGGATCGCCGAGACGTCGTCGCCGCGCTTCATCAGGCCGACGTAGGAGGGCTTCTCCGGCTCCCAGGCATAGCCCGGCAGGCCCTTCATGGCGCGCTCCAGGCTGCCCGTCAGCGGCATGACCGGGAAGAGGACGTAGTTCTCGGTCACGAGGAAGTCGTGGACCATGGCCGAGTAAGGGGCCTCGAACTCGGTGCGGCGCACGACCTTCCCGGCGGCGTCCGTGACGCCATAGGTCATGGTGGTGGAAAAGGGGTGCGGGCCGATGCCGTAGCCGAACCAGACCATCTCGCCGGTCTTGGGGTCCAGCTTGGGATGGGCGGTGACCCTTCCGGCGTACTCCGCCGCGTACCCACGGGGCTCAAGGGTGTCGCGGTCGATCTCGAAGGGCATGTGCCCCTCCTCAAGCGCCAGCAGGCGGCCGGCGTGGAAGAGGATGTTGGTGTTGGCCACGCCGCTGTCCTGGCCCGCCGCCAGGGGATCGCTGAGCATGGGATTGAATCCGCCGAACAGGGCGCGGCCGTGCTGGTGCTCGAGCTCCCACTTCGGGGTGCGCACATAGCGGTTGCGATAGGCGACCTTGCCGCCGCTGACCTTGAAGGCGTGGACCATGCCGTCGCCCGTGAACCAGTGGTAGTTCGGGTCCAGGGGCTGGAACTGGGGATTTGGGCCCGTGCGGTAGAGCGCGCCCTCCAGGCCCGCGGGGATCTCGCCGGTGACCTCAAGGTCGAAGTCATCTTCCGACGGGATGGGGGCGAAGTTGCCGGTCAGGTAGGGATTGCTGCGGGTCTTCTCGCTCATCGGGGTCGCGCCTCGGCCAGATTACGTTGTAAACTGTTGAACTGTCCGACGTCGGGACGCAAGCCCGGCGATGTGGAGGGGCCTGGGGCCGGGAGCAAGCATGCCGCGCATACTGTCCGACGCCGATGTCGCCGGGTTCCGGACGCGCCTCTGCGCGGCGGCCGAGGACCTGTTCGCGGAACACGGCATCGAGGCGGTGACCATGCGCCAGCTGGCGACAGCCCTCGGGGTCAGCCCGATGACGCCCTACCGCTACTTCCGCGACAAGGACGAGATCATCGATGCTGTGCGGACCAGCGCCTACAACCGCTTCGCCGATGCCCTGGAGGCGGCCTTCGACACCCAGGGCGATCCGGTCGAGCGCTCCATCGCTGTCGGCGAGGCCTATCTCGATTTCGCCGTGAGTCATTCCCGGGCCTACACCCTGATGTTCGACATCATCGACCTGAAGTCGCCCCCCTCGGAAGGGCTGGTGGCGGCGGGCGCCCGGGCCAGGGACTGCCAGTTCCGTCACGTCCAGGGCCTGATCGACGCCGGCGTGATCGCCGGCGACGTCTCGGATTACGGAAACATCTTCTGGGCCATGGTCTACGGCTTCGCCGGCCTGATCCTGCTGGGACAGATGTCCCCGGAGGACGGCCGGCGCCTGCACCGGCTGGCCTGCCTGGGCGCGATCGCCGACGCCGCCCCTTGACCTTGGCGCCGGCAGGCGGTGGAGATGCCCGACCGCCCCAGAAGCCGGAGACGCGCCATGCCCACCCCCTTTGAAGTCCACTGGAACGAGGCCGAGGTCGAGTCGGTGCTCGCCCAGGTGCGCGCCTATCCCTGGCCCGTCGCCCCGGAGGTCGAGGACGGCTGGGCCTATGGCTGCGACGGCGCCTGGCTGAAATCCCTCTGTGCGCACTGGGTGGACGGCTTCGACTGGAGAGCTGCGGTCGCCAACCTGAACAAGCACCCACAGTTCACCGCCCGGGTGGGCGACTTCGACCTGCACTACCTGCACGTGGTGGGCGAGGCGGGGGGCAAGCGGCCCCTGCTCATCACCCACGGCTGGCCCGGCTCGCACTTCGAGTTCTGGGGCGCCATCGAGAAGCTGGCCTTCCCCAGCCGCTTCGGCGGCGACCCGGCGGACGCCTTCGACCTGGTCATCCCCTCCCTGCCCGGCTTCGGTTTCTCGTCCAAGCCCAAGCGCCCCATCGGCCAGAAGGCCACGGCGGCCCTGTTCAACCAGCTGATGACCGAGGTGCTGGGATACCGGTCCTACCTCGCCCAGGGCGGCGACTGGGGCGGCCTGGTCACCTCCTGGCTGGGACGCAACCACGGCGACAGCGCCCGGGCCATCCACCTGAACATGATCGGCTTCCGGCCACACGGGGGCCCGACGTCGGAGGCCGAGATCGCCTGGATCACCCGCCAGGGCCAGATGATGGACCTGATGGGCGCCTACTTCCGGCTGCAGGCCTCCAAGCCCCAGTCCATCGCCTGGATGGCGGCGGGCAATCCCGTGGGCCAGGCGGCCTGGATCGCCGAGCGGTTCCACGACTGGTCGGACCTGTCCGCAAAGTCGCTGGACCAGGCCTATTCCCGCGACCAGCTGCTGACCAACATCATGATCTACGTGATGACCGGCAGCTTCACGACCGGGGCCTGGTACTATCGCGGACTGCTGGAGGAAGGCGGGGTCGCCTTCAAGCCCGGCGAGCGCTGCGAGACCCCCACCGCCTTCGCGAACTTCCCGGGCGAGCCCCTCTATTCCGCCCCGCCGCGCAGCTGGGCAGAGCGGGCCTACAACATCGTCCGCTGGAGTGAGATGCCCCGGGGCGGCCACTTCGCCGCCATGGAGGAGCCCGACCTCTACGTGGATGAGGTCCGGGCCTGGGCCCGCGAGGCGGGCTGAACCGGACCATGGCGCGCTACGACTTCGCCTCTGACAATACGGCGCCCGCTGCGCCGGAGGCGATGGAGGCCCTTGTCCGGGCCAACGGGGCGGGCTTCACGCCCGGCTACGGGTCGGACCCGGTCACCGCCGCCGCCGCCGACGCCGTCCGCGCCCTTCTGGATGCGGACGCCGAGGTTCGGTTCGTCGCCTCGGGCACGGCGGCCAACGCCATCTGCCTGGCCGCCCTGGCGCGCCCCTTCGAGTCGGTCCTGGCGCATCGCCACGCCCATGTGCTGACCGACGAGACCGGCGCACCGGGCCTTTTCGGCCATGGCGTCGGGCTGGCCGGACTGGAGGGCGCCTCGGGCCGGATCGACGCGGCGGCGCTGCAGGCGGCCCTGGCGGAGCCCGAGGTCTCGCACCGCCAGCCCCCCGCCGCCCTCTCCCTGACCCAGGCCACCGAGTATGGGGCGGTCTATCCCGGAGGCGACCTCGAAGCCCTCTGCGCCCGGGCGAAGTCCGCCGGCCTGGGCGTACACCTTGACGGGGCGCGGCTGGCCAACGCCTCCGCCGCGGGCTTCGACGTCCGGCGGATCGGCCGCATGGGGGTGGATCTGCTTGTCCTGGGGGGCGCCAAGTCCGGCATGCCGCCCTGCGAGGCCATCGTGATCTTCGACCGCGCCCTGGCCCGCCGCTTCGACGCCCGCCTCAAGCAGTCCGGGCAGCTGGCCTCCAAGGGCCGGTTCCTGGCCGCGCCCTTCCTGGGGATGTTGGCCGAAGGGGCCTGGATTCGCCATGCGGCGCACGCCAACGCCATGGCGGCCCGGCTGGCCGCCGCCTGCCCCTTTCCCCTCGCCCATCCGGTGGAGGCCAACGGGGTCTTCGTCCACATGGACGAGGCCCGGCTGGAGGCGCTCAGGGCCCAGGGCTGGTTCGTCTACCGGTTCCTCGACGGGACCGTACGCTTCATGTGCTCGTGGGCGACCACGACGGAGGCGGTGGACGAGATCGCCGCCGCCCTCCGCCGGATCGCCTGAGGTTCAGACCACGAAGCGGGCGAGGCGGCCCCGGATGATGGCCTCGGCCTCGGTGACGATCCGCGAGATCAGCTCTGCGCAGGTCGGGATGTCATGGATCAGTCCCTGGACCTGGCCAGCCGACCAGATGCCGTGGTTGGGATCACCGGTCTCGTAGACCACCCGGCCGCGGGTGCCGGCGACCAGCTCGCGCACGTCCTCGAACTTGGCGCCCGAGCGCTCGAGCTCAACCACCTGGCGGCTGATGTCGTTGCGCGCCACCCGCGAGGTGTTGTGCATGGTGCGGAAGATCAGGTCGGTGGCGCGCTCGTCATTCTCGACGATCTGCCGCTTCACGTTCTCGTGGATCGGGCTTTCCTTGGTGCACATGAAGCGGGTGCCCATGTTGACCCCCTCGGCGCCCAGGGCCAGGGCGGCCACCAGGCCGCGGGCGTCGCCGAAGCCGCCCGAGGCGATCATCGGCACCTTCACCTTGTCGGCGGCGGCGGGAATGAGGATCAGGCCGGGGACGTCATCCTCGCCCGGATGGCCGGCGCACTCAAAGCCGTCGATGGAGATCGCGTCGACACCCATCCGCTCGGCGGACAGGGCGTGGCGGACGCTGGTGCACTTGTGGACGACGATGACGCCGTTGGCCTTGAAGTCGTCGACGTGCTCCTGGGGCTTGTTGCCCGCGGTCTCGACGACCTTGACGCCGCTCTCGATGATCGCCTTGCGGTACTCGGCGTAGGGCGGCGGGTTGATGGCCGGCAGGATGGTCAGGTTCACGCCGAAGGGCTTGTCCGTCAGCTTGCGGCAGCGTTCGATCTCGGCGCGCAGGGCGTCGGGGGTGGGCTGGGTCAGGGCGGTGATGAAGCCCAGGCCGCCGGCGTTGGCGACGGCGGCGACCAGCTCGGCCCGGCCGACCCACTGCATGCCCCCCTGAACGACGGGGTGCTCCACACCGACAAGCTCGGTGAAACGCGTCTTGATCGCCATGATGTCCTCCCCTTGGCGCCTGGGCCTGCGCCCGTTGGGGGGACACTGAAGCGCCGGACCCAGGGTCAGGCAAGCGGCAATTCAGCCTACTTCAGTCCGCTCCGGCCGATGGCGTAGAAGCGCTCGGACCTCTGCTTGAGCAGTTTCTCGACGCTCTTGCCCTCGAGGGAGTCGAGTTCCTTCTCCAGGGCGTCGCCCACGATCTGCAGGGCGGCGGCGGGATCGGCGTGGGCGCCGCCGGGCGGCTCGGGCACGATCCTGTCGACGATCTTCATCTTCAGGAGGTCGGCGGCGGTGATCTTCATCGCCTTGGCGGCCTCCTCGGCGGTGCGGGCGCCCCGCCAGAGGATGGAGTTGGCCCCCTCGGGCGGGATGACCGAGTAGATGGCGTGCTCGAGGATCAGCACCCGGTTGCCGCAGGCGATGCCCAGGGCGCCCCCGGAGCCGCCCTCGCCGGTGACGATGGCGACCATCGGCACCCGGAGCATGAGGCATTTCTCGGTCGACCGGGCGATCGCCTCGGCCACGCCGCGCTCTTCCGAGCCCACGCCCGGATAGGCGGCCGGGGTGTCGACGAAGCTGATCACCGGCAGGTTGAAGCGCTCGGCCAGTTCCATCAGGCGGACAGCCTTGCGGTAGCCCTCGGGCCGGGCGTAGCCGAAGTTGTGCTTGACCCGGGTGACGGTGTCGCGGCCCTTCTCATGGCCCATGACCAGGACCGGCCGGCCCCGGAAGCGGCCGATGCCGCCCATGATGGCCTGGTCGTCGGCGAACTTGCGGTCGCCCTTGAGCTCGACGAACTCGTCGATCAGGCCGGCGCAGTAGTCGACGAAGTGCGGGCGTTCCGGATGCCGGGCGACCTGGGTCTTCTGCCAGGCGTCGAGGTTGGCGTAGGCGTCCTTGCGCATCTGCCGGGCCCGGTCGCGCAGGGCGTCGATCTCGCGGGTCAGGTCGTCGGTGCCGGCGGTCTCGGCCAGGCGGGACAGCTCGTCGATCTTGGCCTCGAGGTCGGCGATGGGGCGCTCGAACTCGAGATAATGAACGGCCATGCGGCGGGAATCCCGTCCTGTTTCGCTGGGGGGAACCTAGTGGGTGGGCCGGTTCAGGAAAAGCCGGATTCGCGCCGGGGCTTCCGGGAGGCCGAAAGGGGATGGGCGGTGGCGACCACTTCGCGCAGCCGCTCGCCGGCCACGTGGGTGTAGATCTGGGTGGTGGCGATGTCGGCGTGACCCAGCAGGGTCTGCACCACCCGCAGGTCTGCGCCCCCCTCCAGGAGGTGGGTGGCGAAGGCGTGCCGAAGGACGTGGGGCGAGACCCGCGCCGGGTCGATGCCGGCCCCGGCCGCGGCCTCGCCGAGCAACTGGGCGAAGCGGCGTGGTGTGAGGCGCCCGCCCCTTCCGCCGGAGGGAAACAGCCAGGGATTGGCGGCGTCGCCCTTCGGCAGGGTCCTCGCCCGCACCAGGAGCCAGGCGCGCACAGCGGCGCGGGCCGCATCGTTCAGGGGGGCGAGCCTCTCCTTGCCGCCCTTGCCCCGGATCATCAGGAAGTCCGGCTCCCGGGCGACGGCGGCCAGGGCCAGGCCCGTCAGCTCGGACACCCGCAGGCCGCCGGCATAGGCCAGCTCGATCATGCAGGCGAGGCGCAGGCCCTTCACCTCGTCCCGGGCCGACGCGGCGGCGATCAGGGCGGCGGCCTCCTCGCGGCTCAGCACCCTGGGCAGGGGCCGGCCCCGGCGCGGGGCTTCCACGCGGCGGGAGGGATCATCGGTGCGCCACCCCTCCCCCAGGACGAAACGGTAGAACTGTCGCAGGGCCGCCCGGCGGCGGGAGGCCGTGGCCGGGGACAGCCCGCGCCGCCCAAGCTCGGTGAAGTAGGCCTCGACGTCGTCTGTGGACGCTGACGCCAGGGTCAGGCCCCGCCCCGCCAGAAAGGCCGAGGCGTCGGCGAGGTCACGCTCATAGGCGCGCAGGGTGTTGGCCGCCGCCGCGCGCTCGACGGACATCATCTCCAGGAATGCCTCGGCCCAGCCTTCGCCGCTCATGGTCCCCACCTGCAGGCGCCTGGGCCCGCCAAATCAGCCCCATCCTAGCGCCTGCCGGAGGTTTGGTGTAGAAACCACCCCTCCCATGGACCCTTCAGACCCATTGCGCGCCCGGACCATCACCCTCGTGGGACTGATGGGCTCGGGCAAGTCCAGCGTCGGCAAGCGCCTCGCCCAGGCCCTCGACCTGCCCTTCCGCGACGCCGACGAAGAGGTCGAGGCCGCCGCCGGGCGGTCCATCCCCGAGATCTTCGAGCAGTTGGGCGAGCCCGCCTTCCGGGACGGCGAGCGGCGCGTCATCGCCCGCCTCCTCGAGGGACCGCCCATCGTGCTGGCCACCGGCGGCGGCGCCTTCATGAACGCGGAGACCCGCGACCTGATCAAGGCCCGATCGGTCTCGGTCTGGCTCAAGGCCGACCTGCCCGTCCTGGCGCGACGTGTGGCCCGCAAGGACAACCGGCCCCTCCTCACCGGCCGGGACCCCCTGACGGTGCTGCAGGAACAGGCGAAGGCCCGTTACCCGGGCTACAGCCAGGCCGACCTCACCGTCGAGACCGGCGACTCGCCGCATCAGGTGACCGTCGACCAGGTTATCCGCGCCCTTACTGACTGGCAGGCCCGCGCCTCGGCATGATCCGCACCGTCCATGTCGACCTGGGCGAGCGCGCCTACGATGTCCTGATCGGCCCCGGCCTGCTGGATGGGGCCGGAGCGCGCCTGCGCGCCTTCGTCCGCCGCGACCGCGTGGCCGTGGTCTCGGACCAGACCGTCTGGGGCCTGCATGGCGCCCGCCTGACCGCCTCCCTCGAAGCGGCCGGCCTGGCCGTCCACCCCATCGTCCTGCCTCCGGGGGAACAGACCAAGAGCTTCGCCGGCCTGGAGGGCCTCTGCGACGCCCTGCTGGCCCTGGAGCTGGATCGGGGCGACCTGGTCGTCGCCTTCGGGGGCGGTGTGATCGGCGACCTCGCCGGCTTCGCGGCGGCCATCTACAAGCGCGGGGCCGACTTCGTGCAGGTGCCCACGACCCTTCTGGCCCAGGTGGACTCCTCGGTGGGTGGCAAGACCGCCATCGACACGCCCAGGGGCAAGAACCTGGTCGGCGCCTTCCACCAGCCCCGGCTGGTCCTGGCGGACCTGGATGTCCTGGGCACCCTGCCGGACCGCGAGATGCGCGCGGGCTACGCCGAGGTGCTGAAGTACGGCCTGCTGGGGGACGCCGCCTTCTTCGCGTGGCTGGAATCCAACGGCGGGGCGGTCCTCGCGCGGGCGCCCGACGCCCTCGCCCACGCCGTGGAGCGGTCGGTGGAGATGAAGGCCGAGATCGTCATCGCCGATGAGCGCGAGGCCGGACGCCGGGCCCTCTTGAACCTGGGCCACACCTTCGCCCACGCCCTGGAGGCCGAGACGGGCTACGGCGAGGCCCTGCTGCACGGCGAGGCCGTTGGCCTCGGCTCGGCCATGGCCTTCCGCTACTCTGCCGCCGCAGGCCTTTGCGGGGCGCAGGACGCCGAACGGGCGGTCGCCGCCGTCGTCGCCGCCGGCCTGCCGGCCCGGCTCTCCGACCTCGGCGGCAGACGGTTCGCCGCCGACGACCTCCTTCGCCACATGGCGCAGGACAAGAAGGCCGAGGGCGGCCGGCTGACCTTCATCCTCGCCCGGCGCGCCGGCGAGGCCTTCGTGGCCCGCGACGTGGACGCCGCCGCCATGCGGGACTTCCTGTTCTCTGAAGGAGCGGTCTGATGTGGGGTGTCTTCCTGGCCCTGACCCCGGTGATCTTCGGACTGCTGGCCATCTCCGCCCTGTTCTCGGCGGCGGAGACGGCGCTGACCGGCGCCAGCCGGACCCGGATGCACCAGCTGGAGCGCGAGGGGGACCGGGCCGCCGGACGGGTGAACCGCCTGATCTCCGACCAGGAGACCATGATCGGGGCGGTCCTGCTGGGCAACAACCTGATCAACATCCTGGCCTCGGCGGTCACCACCGAGTTCGTGACCCGGGCCATTCCGGGCGCCCTGGGCGTGGCCGTGGCCACGGCCATCATGACCGTCCTGGTCCTGGTCTTCTCCGAGGTCCTTCCCAAGACCCTCGCCATCCTGCGCTCGGACGACGTCGCCCGGTTCCTGTCGGCGCCCACCCTGGTGGTGGTGAAGGTGTTCGGCCCGATGATCTGGGCCATCCAGTGGATCGTCCGCCGCACCCTGGGCCTGTTCGGGGTCAAGCTGGGCATGGAGATGGACGTCCTGGCCGCCCATGAGGAGATCCGCGGTGCAGTCGAGTACCACCACTCCGAGGGACTTGTGGAGGCCCGGGACCGGCGGATGCTGGGCGGGGTTCTGGACCTGTCCGAGATGGACGTCAGCCAGGTGATGGTGCACCGCATGTCCATCGCCATGGTGGACGCGGGCCTGCCTGTCCGGGAGGTGGTCGCCCAGGTGCTGAAGAGCGACCACACCCGCATTCCCATCTACCGGGACAACCCGGAGAACATCATCGGCGTGCTGCACGCCAAGGACCTGCTGCTCGCCATCTCCAACGCAGACGGCGACATGTCGAAGGTGTCGGTGGACAAGATCCGGCGCGAGCCCTGGTTCATCCCGGACACGACCAACCTGAAGGACCAGCTGAACGCCTTCCTCAAGCAGAGGAACCACTTCGCCCTGGTGGTGGACGAGTATGGCGCGCTGCAGGGCCTGGTGACCCTGGAGGACATCCTCGAGGAGATCGTCGGAGAGATCGAGGACGAATACGACAACGCGGTCGAGGGCCTTCGCCGGCAACCGGACGGCTCGGTGTCCGTAGCCGGGTCGGTGGCGGTTCGCGACCTCAACCGCGCCATGGACTGGAACCTGCCCGACGAGCCCGCCGTAACGGTGGCCGGCCTGGTCATCCACGAGGCCCAGGCCATCCCCCGGATCGGCCAGGCCTTCATCTTCCATGGCCACCGCTTCCAGGTGGTCAAGCGCGTGCGCAACCGCATCACGGCCCTGAAGATCTCGGCGCCCCTGGAAGGCGCCGAGGCGTCCTGACGGCTGGCGTCAGAGGCCCTTGGCCTCCAGGGCCGCCATCACCTTGTCCGGGGTCAGGGGATAGTCCCGGAGGCGCACGCCGCAGGCGTTGTAGACCGCGTTGGCGATGGCCGCCCCGGCGCCGCAGATGCCAAGCTCGCCGACCCCCTTGATGCCCATGGGATTGGCCTTGTCGTCGGCCTCGTCCAGCAGGACGGCGTCGAGGTTGACGATGTCGGCGTGGACGGGAGCCAGGTAGCCGCCGAGGTCCTGGTGGAGGAAGGAGCCGTAGCGCGGATCCACAGCATTGGACTCCGTCAAGGCCGCCC
This sequence comes from uncultured Alphaproteobacteria bacterium, assembly GCA_903842425.1. Lineage (GTDB taxonomy): Bacteria > Pseudomonadota > Alphaproteobacteria > Caulobacterales > Caulobacteraceae > Phenylobacterium. Next base: position 10,825 of record CAIMLY010000288.1, read on the forward strand.
CGACGCCCCAGATCATGCCGCCGGTGATCTGGCTCTTGGCCAGCTTGGCGTTGAGGATCCGGCCCGCTGCAAAGACGCCGAACATCCGGCGAAGCCGGACCTCACCGGTGACGGAATCAACGCCCACCTCGGCGAACTGGGCGCCGTAGGTGTGCTGCGACCAGTCGCGGGCGTCCGCGGCGGGAGAGATTCCCCCTTCCACGTAGACGCCGTCGGGACCCGCGCGGGCGGCCAGGGCCGCCAGGCTCTCGCTGCGGTTGCCGAGTACGATGTTGCCGTTGGCGAAGTCCATGAGGGTCGGATCCTCGCCGTAGAGGGGAGAGCGCGGGTCGCCGGCGGCCAGCTCGGCCAGTCGGCGGCGCATGACCATCCCCGTCTCGAAGGCGGCCGAGCCTGCGGTGGCGGCGCCGAACTGCCCGCCAGAACCCGGAGCGGGCGGCATGTCGGAGTCGCCCAGCTCGACCCGCACCTGGTCCAGGGGCAGGCCCAGGGTCTCGCCCGTGATCTGCGCCAGGATGGTGTAGGTGCCGGTGCCGATGTCGGTCATGCCCTGGGTCAGGGTGGCCAGGCCGTCCCCGGTGAGACGCAGTCCCGCCTTGGCCGGCAGGAGGAAGTTGCCGCGGATCGCCGTGGCCATGCCCATGCCGACGTACCAGCGGCCGTCGCGGACGGCGCCGGGCGTTGGATTTCGCCGGTCCCAGCCGAACTGCTGGGCGCCCTCCCGCATGCAGCGGACCAGCTGTCGCACGGAGAAGGGCTTGGCGTTGTCCGGGTCGACCTCGGGTTCGTTTCGGATCCGCAGCTCGATGGGATCCAGCCCCAGCGTTTCGGCCAGCTCGTCCATGGCGCATTCCAGCGAGAGCATCCCCGGCGCCTCGCCCGGGGCGCGCATGGCGCCCGCATGGGGGATGTCGAGGCGGACCAGACGGTGCCCGGTCAGGCGGTGGGGCGCGGCGTAGAGGTTGCGGGCGAAGTTGGCCGCATGCTCCACGAAGGGGGCGTTGCGGGCGCAGTGGGTGACCGCCTCCAGAGCCATGGCGTTGAGCCGCCCCGTCCGGTCGGCGCCCAGCCGGACCCGCATCTGGACGGCGGGACGATGGATGGTCGCCTGGAACATCTGCTGTCGGGTGTAGGCCACCCGGACCGGCTGGCCGCTCTCCCGGGCGGCGAGGGCCGCAAGCGTCAGGTCGTCGTAGGACTGGCCCTTTCCGCCGAAACCACCGCCGATGTAGCGGGTGAACAGCCGGACCCGGTCCGACGGAATTCCCAGGGTCTCGGCCAGGGCGTGCTGCCCGCCCTTGACCATCTGGATGGAGGTGTGGACCACCACCTTGTCCCCTTCCCACCAGGCTGTGGTGGCGCAGGGCTCCATCTGGGCGTGGTTCTGCAGCGGACTGAACCAGGTGTCGTCGACCGTGACCTCGGAGGCCGAATAGCCGGCCTCGAAGTCGCCGACGCGGGCGTCTTCCTCACCCGGCGCCGGACCGGCCAGGTCGAGGCTCGACAGGAAGTCCAGGTCCGCGTCCTCCGCGGCGTAGGCGACGCGGACGAGGCCGCCGGCGGCCCGGGCGTTCTCGGGCGTGTCGGCCAGGATGAAGGCGACGGACTGGCCGTAGTGCTCGACCCGGTCAGACGCCAGGGTTGGGTTGGATCCCCGCTGGCTGCGCGGATTGAGCTTGGCCCCCCGCTGCGCCTGGGTCGGGACGTTGAGGTGGCTCCAGGCCAGGACCACGCCGGGGGCGGCGGCGGCCTGCGACACGTCGATGCTGGTGATGCGGCCCCGCGCGATGGTCGCGGAGACGATATGTCCGTAGAGGGGCTGCGAGGGGGTCTCGACCTCAAAGGCGTAGGGCGCCGTCCCGGTGACCTTCAGGCGGCCTTCATAGCGATCCACGGATTTGCCGATGAGGCCGGAACGGTTCTCGGTGACGGGATTGGGCGCGGCCCAGTCGCGAACGGTGCTCATGACGCAGCCCCTTCCCTGGCTTCCCGGATGGCGTCGGCGGTGATCCGCCGGACCAGGCTCCTGCGGCCTTCCGGCCCTTCGGCGTGGGCCAGTTCAGCGGCGGCGGCCTCGGCGGCCGAAGCGCCGTCGGCCAGGGCCGCCTCGGCGAGCCGGGCGCGCCAGGGCCGCGCCGCGACGGCCCCGAGGGCGACGCGGTCTCCGGCGACGGCGACGCTGGCGATCGCGCCGGTGTAGGACGCCCGGGCGCGGACCTTGCGCCAGGCCTGGGGACCGGGCGGCGGCGGCGGCAGTTCCACCGCCAGGACCAGTTCGTCGGGCGCGAGGTCGGTGTCCACCTGGGGGGCTTCGCCGGGCAGGCGGTGCAGGGTCTCGACAGGGCGGCGCCGGACCGAGCCGTCGGCCCGCACGGTCTCGGCGACGGCGTCGAAGGCGGCCAGGGCCACGCTCATGTCCGAGGGGCTGACCGCCACGCACATCTCGCTGGCGCCGAACAGGGCCAGGGACCGCGAGAGGCCCTCCATCGCGCTGCAGCCGGACCCCGGGAGGCGCTTGTTGCAGGGCTTGGCGGCGTCCATGAAGTAGGGACAGCGGGTTCGCTGCATGAGGTTGCCGCCCACCGTGGCCTTGTTCCGGAGCTGGACGGAGCCGCCCGCCAGGATGGCCCGGGCCAGGGCCGGGTAGCGGCTGCGGACCCTGGGGTCCGAGGCGACGGCGGTGTTGGTCGCCAGGGCGCCGATGCGCAGTCCCCCGGCGGCGGTCTCGGCGATCTCGGCCAGGGGCAGGCGACCCACGTCGATCAGCCGGGCCGGCTGCTCGATCTCCAGTTTCATCAGGTCCAGGAGGTTGGTTCCCCCAGCCAGGAACCGGGCGCCGGGACTGGCGGCGGCCAGGCTCAGGGCGTGGTCGACGTCGCGGGCGCGTTCGAAGGCGAAGGGCTTCATGCGGCCGCTCCCGCTGCGCGCCGGACGGCGGCGAGGATCTGGGGATAGGCCGAGCACCGGCAGATGTTTCCACTCATCCGTTCCCGGATCTCGGCATCGGAAAGGGTGACGGGCCCGGCCAGGTCCGCCGTCACCTCGCTGGGCTGGCCGGCGGCCACCTCGGCCAGGAGCCCCACGGTCGAGCAGATCTGGCCCGGCGTGCAGTAACCGCACTGGAAGGCGTCCTCGGACAGGAAGGCCTGCTGGACCGGATGGAGAGCCTCCCCGTCGGCAAGCCCCTCGACGGTCAGGACCTCGTCGCCGTCGTGCATGACGGCCAGGGACAGGCAGGCGTTGATACGCACCCCGTTCACAAGGACGGTGCAGGCGCCGCACTGGCCGTGGTCGCAGCCCTTCTTCGTCCCCTTGAGGCCGACGCGCTCGCGCAGGAAATCGAGCAGGCTCGTCCTCGGATCGACCTCGACAGCGCGGTCGACCCCGTTCACCCGGATGGTGGTCAGCACTTCGGTATCCCCCCAGTCACTCAGGACAGAGTGTTACCTGCCCTCGTCCGGCGCAAGGGCCGTCAGGGACAGGGCGTGCACCGGTCCCGCCAGTTCCTCGGCCAGGACACGATAGACCATGCGCTGGCGGGCCACGCGTGACTGGCCGGCGAAAGCCCCGGACCGGATCCGGATGTTGAAGTGGCTCTCCCCGCCGGGCGCCGCCCCGGCGTGGCCGGCGTGGCGGGCGGAGTCGTCCTCGATCTCGAGCTGGTCCGGCGCAAAGGCCGCGCTGAGCTTTTCCTGCAACGTTCCGGCGATCCGTCCCATGCCCGTCCTTAGAATCTTGAAAGCGAGGCCAACCTTCTCATACTTGGCCGATGGCCGGCGCGTTTCAATACAGACCCCGCTTCGTGGATATCCGGGTCCGGCCGCCAACGGCGGAGGAGGCGGCGCAGGCCGACGTCCACGCCCTGAAGCCCGGCGAGCGCGCCTGTGACCATCCCGGCTGCCGGGTCGCGGCCTCCGCCCGGGCCCCGAAGAGCCGGGACATGCTGAACGAGCACTACTGGTTCTGCCAGCCGCACGCGGCCGACTACAACCGCAACTGGAACTTCTTCGCCGGGATGAGCGAGTCGGAGGTCCGGGCCCGCATGGAGCAGAGCGCCCTGGGCGACCGGCCGACCTGGGACTTCAAGGCCGGCAAGAACTCCCGGGAGGCCGCCGCGGCGGCCCGGGGGTTTGCGTCGGGCGACGGCTTCCGGGACCCCTTCGATCTCTTCGGCCGCACCAGCGCCGGCCGGGCGAGCGAGGCGCCCGCCCGGCGAAACCTGGGCAAGCTGGAGCGCGCTGCACTGGCGGACCTGGACCTGGACGAGGATGCCGACGCCGCGCGGATCCGCACGCGCTACACCGAACTGGTCAAGCTGTGCCACCCGGACGCCAACGGGGGCGACCGCTCGGCGGAGACCAAGCTCCAGCGGACAATCCGCGCCTACCAGGTGCTTCGCAAGGCCAAGCTGGCCTGACGGCCTACCGGACCGAGAGCTCCAGCCGGACACGGTCGCCATCGGCGGCCGGCGGCAGGTTGGTGTTGACGAAGACCCTCCCGGGATCGAGCCCGGCGGCGACCACCGCTTCGCTCACCGCCCGGGCCCGCGCCTGGCCGAGCGTGGCGAGGCCGGCGGCGTCGGGGGCGAACCGGGGCCTGAGCGCGTCCGTCATCCAGTCGATCCGCTCCAGCTTCTGGGCCTCGCCCCGCGCCTCGGTCGCGGGGAACTCGGGGGCCTGGCCCAGGCTGGACCGGTAGAGGTCCCGCAGGCGATCGTAGCGGGCGTCGGCGTCCAGGTCCTCGAAGCGGGCGTCGGGTTTTCGCTTGCGGTCGCGGGCCATCATCTGGTCGGACATGCGCGCCTCCGCCAGGGCCTCCGAGTCCGCCGCCAGGCCCGGGCCGGCGGGAATGTCGAGGTTGAGGGCCGGCCGGTCGGCAAAGGCCGGGACCAGGGCCGAAAGGGCCTCGGCCTGGCCCGCCGTCAGGGTGGAAGTCCCGGGGGCAAAGTCCACGTAGCGGGCGCCCTCGACCCCCGGGAAGGCGGCGGCCAGGGCCTGGAAGGGCGAGGATGCGGCCTTGCTGAACAGGTTGCGGACGACCTGCCAGACGATGGGCCAGATGCGGAACTTCGGATCCTCCAGCGAGCCCGTGACGGGCACGTTGAGATCAATGACCCCGTTCTTGTCCTTGAGCAGGGAGGTGGCGAGCCGGACGGGCACCGGGACCTTGTCCTTGCTGCCGGTCGCCTCGCCCCACTCCAGCTGGTCGATGATGACGTGGTGGTCGGCGTTCAGGGCGTCCTGGACGATACGGTAGCGGAGCTCGGTGGTCAGCTTGCCACGCGCAATGGCGTAGCCGGCGTAGCGACCGGAATAGGGATTGAAGACCGGAAGCTCGATGTTGCGGAAGGCCACGGAGAGATCGGTCTGGTCGGTGAAGTCCAGGGGATCAAGGGTCCCGCGGATGACCACCGGCGAGTTGGGGCTGATCACCTGGCCGTCAAGCTGGACGCTCGCCACCCGGCCGGGGCGGTTGGTGAGGCCATCCACCCGCCCCCGCAGGGCCTCGATGGTCGCCGCGAAGTTCGGCGTGATGGAATAGTCCGAGAACTGGAGGCGACCGGCCTCGAAGGTCAGCCGGTCCAGGGTGACGGGAAACTCCGGCTCCGTGCGGGCGCCACGGGCCTCAAGGCGCTTGGCGGCGCGGGCGTCGAGGGCCTCCCGCCGGACCTTGGCCAGCCGCTTCTTCTCGGCCCGTCGGGCGGAGCCCTTGAGGGTCTGGGGATCCGGTCCCCTCAGCGCCTCGGTTCGGGCGTCCGCCTCGGGATCCGCCTCCAGCAGGGCCCGGATGTTCAGGGAGGTGTCGGGCAGGACCTCCAGCCGGGCGTCGAGTCCGGACAATCGCCCGGAGGCAATGCGCAGCCCCTTCGGCGTCAGGTCCATGCCCTCGAGGGCGAACCGGTTCCACGCCAGGAGGCGCGACTGGGCCTCGGTCTCGAACACCTCCAGCCCGTCGACAGTCGCAGCGCCCTTCCAGCCAAAGTCCGGACGGTTGGGATTTCGGCCATCGAAGGCGATGGAGCCCCGGGCGCCCGCCACGCCGGCGCGGACATCCAGGGCGGCCGGGATGGCCATGTAGGGCTTGAGCCAGGTGAGGGGCAGGCCAGCGAGATTGACGTCCATCCGGGCGGCCGGCGAAGCGGGCGTCACGACGCCCCGGGCGGACAGGCTTGCGCTGCTGTTGATCCGGGTAGAGGCCTCGATCCCCATCGGGCCGCCCGGGCTGGCGAGGTCGCCGGTCAGCGCGACATTGAGGGGCGAGAGCCGGAACCGTGCGGCGGGCGAGACCGCCTGGTCCGTGACCCGGACGTCCGCTCCGGAGACCTCGACCCGACCGAGGCTGATCTTCCAGGCCGGAGCAGGGGCCGAGGCTGAGGCGGCGGGCCTCGCCGGCGGGGGCGGCGGGGACAGGCCGGCGACACGGATCTCGCCCGAGGACGTCCGCTGGACCGCGGCGGAGAGGCCGGCCAGGCGAACCGAGCCCACTGAGAGAGACTGGCCGGCCAGGGACACGGCGACGTCCCCGACCTGGACATGGGAGAGCGAAGCGCCCTCCCCCCCCTTGGGCGACCGGACCGAAAGGTCCCGGATGTCCGCGGAGGGCAGCCGGAGGGTAAAGTCCGGCGGACCCTTGCTGGGCGCCGAGGCGGTGAAGGCGGCCGGAGCAAGTTCAACCTGCCGGACCGCGACCTGGGCCGGCGGAAGCTCGCCCCGCGTGAGCGCAGCGAAGCCGTTCAGGCTGAAGGTCCTGAGTGTGCCCTTCAGGGCGAGGCCCGCATCGTTCAGGGAAAGGTCGTAGCTCGCCGAGAGGTTCCCCTCGCCGCCGCTGAGGCTCACCGGGAAGTCATCCCCGAGGAACTTGACCAGGGAAACCGCGTGGAGCCGGTTCAGCAGGACCTCACCCCGGGACCCGACGGGCGAGAGGCTGGCCGTGCCACGCCAGTCGATTTCCTCGTCCTGCACGGTCCTGGCGTGCAGCTTGAAACTGCCGTCCTCGCCCGGGAAGGTGCGAAGGTCGCGCAGGCGGAAACCCAGGGGTTTCAGGACCTTGTCCGGTCGTCCGGCGTGCCGGTGATCGGCAAAGGATATCTCGCCGTTGGCGACGATCAGGTCGGAAATGACAAGCTTGGGGGTCGGACCCTCCGACGGCGGCGG
>CAIMLY010000289.1 GCA_903842425.1 uncultured Alphaproteobacteria bacterium
GGCGACTTGGGGATGGAGGCCAGCATGGCGGCCTCGCGCACGGTCAGCCGCGCCGCCGGCTTGTTGAAGTACCGCCAGGACGCGGCCTCCAGGCCCCAGGCGCCCTTCCCGAAGTTGATCCGCGACAGGTAGAGGCCGAGGATCTGCGACTTGGTGAAGGCCTGTTCCAGCTGGACGGCGAGGGCCAGTTCGCGGGCCTTGCGCTCGAGGGTCTTGTCCTGGTTGAGGAACAGCAGGCGGGCGACCTGCTGGGTGATGGTCGAGCCCCCCTGGGTGACGCCGCCCTCGGCCAGGTTCGCGGCCGCCGCCCTGGCGATGCCCGCCGCATCAAATCCGGGATGGCTGTAGAAACGCCTGTCCTCGATGGCCACGAAGGCGGCGGGGACATGGGCGGGCAGGGTGCGCAGGTCCGGCGGCGGCCCGTAGCGCCCGCCGCGCACGCCGATCCGGGCGCCATTGCGGTCGACAAAGACCACCTGGGGCGCCCGCTCGATGGGGGGCAGGGGCGGCAGGGCGGCAGCCCCGGGCAGGCCCGGAAGCGAGGGCAGGGTCACTGTCGCGGAGGCGAGGAGGCCGATCAACATCCTTGGGGTCCGTCAGGTCCTTCAGCCGGGCCGCATCGCCCATGGTTGCAGGCTCGCCGCCGACCGTGGCGAGAGCATGGCGACGGCGGATGAGGGGCTCAGGCGCTTTCCACCACCTGGCAGCCGCCCAGTTCGACGGAGTCCGGGGCCTCGAAGACGCCTTCGGTGAAGTCGAACATCTCCGGGGTCACCACGAAGGAGAATCCCTCGCCCTGGATCTGGTTGCGCGACAGCACCCGGCCGCGCCGGATCTCCTTGGGCGCGGTCAGGTAGTGAAACTGCGCCGGCAACTCACAGAGCCGGGCGATCTCGGCCACCCGCGCCCGGTCCGAGCGTCGCAGGAGGCCCAGGTCCAGGACCACCGGGGTCCCCGTCGCCATGACCGCCGCCGCCGTGGACCAGATCTGCGCCTCGCAGCGCTCGATCCGCTCCATCAGCCAGTTGAAGTCCGGCTGCTGGGGCATGTCCTGGGCGAAGAGCCGCGCCATCCAGTCGTCGATGGAGAAGCTCACGGCCCGCTCGCGTCGGGCGAGGTCGCCGGCATAGGTCGACTTGCCGGCGCCGGACGGGCCGAAGATGACGTGCAGGGTCGGGGTCACGGCGGGGCTCAACGGACGGTCAGGCCGCCGTCGATGACCATTTCGGCGCCGGTGACATAGCGGCTCTCGTCCGAGGCCAGCCAGAGCACGCCGTTGGCGATGTCGAGGGGGAAGCCCTTCACGCCCAGGGGCACGGCGGTTTCCGTCAAGGCGTCCAGGGCCAGGTCGCGCTGCGGGCGGGCGTTGTCGCCGGGGCCGCCGGTGCCGATGATGCTGTCCCAGATCGGGGTCTCGATGATGCCGGGGTGCATGGAGTTGACCCGGATCCCGTCCTTGGCGTTGGCGCATTCCATGGCCACCGACTTGGTCATCAGGCGCACGGCGCCCTTGGTGGCGCAGTAGCCGCTCATGTTGGGCGAGCCCTTCAGGCCGGCGATCGAGGAGATGTTGATGATCGAGCCCGTCTGGTGCTCGCGCATCAGGGGCAGGGAATGCTTCATGCCCAGGAAGACGCCGTCGACATTGATGGCCATCTGGCGCTTGAAGTCGGCGAGGGAGAAGTCGGTGACCGGGCCGGACAGGCCGATGCCGGCGTTGTTGACCAGGATGTCGAGGCGACCATGCAGGGCCTTCACCTTGCCGACGGTCTCGATCCAGGCCTCTTCGCTCGTGACGTCCTGGTGCAGGTAGTCCGCCGTGGCGCCGGCGGCGCGCAGGGCTTCGACCGCCTCGCGGCCCTTGTCGTCCTGGATGTCGCTGATGACGATGACGGCGCCTTCCTGCGCCAGCCGCTCGGCGCATCCCAGGCCGATGCCGCTGGCCCCGCCGGTGATGAGCGCCACCTTGCCCTGAACCCGTCCCGCCATGATCGTCTCCTTCCCGCTTGACCCCTTGGGGTTTTCTCATGCCTAGCGCAGGGCGGCCCGCTTGCCCATAGGCCGCCCCGGCCCGATGCCTTTTGGGAGACGTCCATGTCCGTCGAGATCCGCCCCTGCGGCCCCCGGGACGCCGAGGCCCTGGCCCTGGTCAGCCGGGCGACCTTCCTGGAGTCCTACGCCGACGTCCTGCCGGCGGCGGACATCCTGGTCCACTGCGAGGTCCAGAACCGGCCGGAGCTCTACCGCGACTGGCTGGCCACGCCCGGCTGGCGGGCCTGGCTGGCGGAGAGGGCGGACACCCGCGCGCCCGTGGGCTTTTCCCTGTCCTGTCCGCCGGACCTGCCCCTCAAGACGGGGCCGGGCGATGTCGAGCTGAAGCGGATCTACCTCCTGCACCGCTTCCAGGGTGGCGGGACGGGTGCGGGGCTCCTGGCGGCAGCCGAGGTGGCGGCGCGCGCGGACGGCTTCGACCGCCTGCTGCTCGGCGTCTATTCGCAGAACGCCCAGGCCCTGGGCTTCTACGCCCGCCAGGGCTTTTCCCAGGTCGGCGTGCGCACCTTCCGCGTCGGCGCCAACGACTACGACGACCTGGTCCTGGCCAAGGCCCTGGCCTGACCCGCCGTTGAC
>CAIMLY010000290.1 GCA_903842425.1 uncultured Alphaproteobacteria bacterium
CGGGCCGCGGGTGGCGGGTTTTCATGAACGCATGAGGGCGGGAGATCCCTTCCGGGATCCCGGATTCCTGAGACTGGCCTGACGCCTTGCCTGAACGGGCCAGTATTGTAATACAAGTCAATAAAAAGGTACCAGGCCCTGCGGCCTTGCGGGAGGAGAAGAGATGAACCCATACCCGTCGGGCGATGGTGAAAGCCTCGTCGCCCAGCGCGCCTATCTCGAGGCCAACAATGGCATCCGCGGCCTGGAGATCCTCGAGCCCCGGGACGTTGCGCACGCCGCCGAACTCTTCCGCCGGGATGGCTTCGTGGTCATCGCCAACGCCCTGGAAAGCGACCAGGTCGACTTCCTGGCGAAGGGTTGCCATGAGGTGGCGCAAGAGATTTTGGCCCTCGACACCGACCGGAAGGGCAACCGGGGGTCCCACAGGTACTCCTTCGGGGGCTCCAGCCTGACCCGGAGCCAGCTGCACCGGCCGGAGTGGCGGATGTTGCTCGACAACGCCCTCGTCAACGAGGTGGTGACGGTCATCTTCCAGTCGCCGGACTTTGTCCTTCGGGCGGCCAGTGGCGACTTCTGCCTCCCGGGGGCGACCGGTTACCAGCCCCTCCACTCCGACATCCGCGACTGGAAGGACAGCGCCGCCACGCCGTTCAGCGCCTTCCACGACCCCAGGGGCCAGCTGACCATCCGGGACCTGCCCTGTCCCTATGTGTGCGCCAACTTCCTGCCCCAGGACGTGACCCGGCTGAACGGTCCCACACGCCAGATTCCCGGAACCCAGCATTCGCGGCATCCGATCCCGACGCTGGAGCAGGAGCCGGAGTGGATGCGGCTCAGCACAGTCTGCCCGGCGCCCGCCGGCGCCGTCATGATCCGAGATGTCCGGGCCTGGCACGGAGGCACGCCAAACCTGTCGGACGCCATGCGGGCGATCCCCAACCTTGAGTTCTACGCCCCCTGGTTCCGTGAGCCGATCGTGCCCGGGATCAGTCATGCCGACTACCGGACCCTGTCGGAGACCGCCCAAAAGCGTGTCCGGCACTGCGTCCTGGACTCCAGCGAGACCCTGGCGACCGGCCCGACCCTGAGGGCCCCATGAGGTTCCGTCGTCTCGGACGCACCGCCCTCCAGGTGAGCGAAATCTGCCTGGGCACCATGAACTTCGGACCGCTGACCTCCCGGGAGGAAAGCTTCGCCATCCTCGACGACGCCGTCGAGGCGGGGGTCAACTTCATCGACACCGCGGACCAGTACGGCGGCCGCCTGGGAGTCGGTGCGACAGAGCAACTCCTGGGCGAGTGGCTGGCGCAAGACCCGTCCCGGCGGGACCGGATCGTCCTGGCCACCAAGGTCCACGAGCCGATGTCCGACGACATCAACGACCGGGGTCTCTCGGCCCGTCACATCCAGCGGGCCTGCGACGCCAGCCTCAGGCGACTGGGCGTCGACCACATCGACCTCTACCAGATGCATCACATCGACCGGGCGGCGCCTCCCGACGAGGTCTGGCAGGCGATGGACCGCCTGATCACCCAGGGCAAGATCACCTATGTCGGATCCAGCAACTTCCCCGCCTGGGCCATCGCCCGGTTCAATGAGCAGGCCATGGCTGGCCACCGGCTTGGCTTGGTCTGCGAGCAGAGCCTCTACAACCTCCTGGAGCGTCGGGCCGAGCTGGAGGTCCTTCCCGCCTGCGAGGCCTATGGCGTTGGCGTGATCGCCTGGAGTCCGCTGGCGGGCGGGCTGCTGGCCGGTGCGTCCACGGACGCCTCGGGTCGTCGGAGCGGCGGCCAGGTCAGGGATGCGGCCGGGGTCCACGCCGGGCGGCTGGCGGCCTTCGCCACCCTCTGCGCCGGGCTTGGGCAGGCTCCGGGCGTGGTCGCCGTCGCCTGGCTCCTGCACCAGCCGGGCATCACCTCGGCCATCGTCGGGCCCCGGCGCCGCGAACAGTTCGCCGGGCTGCTGCAGGCGCCGGGACTCAACCTTGACGAGTCGGTTCTGAGCCGTCTGGATGGGATCTTCCCAGCCTGGGGTCCAGCTCCTGAGGCGTATGCATGGTGACCAACCGATTGGACTGGCCCTCCGGCGAGATTGAGGTGACCGGGGGAAGGCTGGCCTATCATCGGACTGGAGGCGGAGGGCCGGCCATCGTCCTCTCGCACGGCCTGACCGACAATGGGCTTTGCTGGGCCCGTCTCGCCGAAGCCCTGTCGCCGGACTTCGACCTCATCCTGTTGGACGCCCGGGGACACGGAGCCAGTTCACCCCCCGGGAACGAGGGGATTGCGCCGGAGACGCCGGGCCGGGACCTCGCCGAGGCCATCAAGGGCCTTGGACTGTCGCGCGTCATCGCCATGGGTCACTCGATGGGCGCGCGGGCGACCGCAGCCTGCGCAGCGGGCGATCCCGACCTCATCCGCGCTGTTGTTCTCGAGGACCCGCCCCTGGTCCCGCCAATGGACGCCGAAGCGGCCGCCAAGCGCCTGGCCAGGTTCAGGGAGCAGGTGGAGCAGCTTCGAGCCATGACAGACGCCGAGCTCCTGGCCCTCGGGCGTCGGCAGTCCCCGGCCTGGGAGAACCAGGAGTATCCGGCCTGGATCGCCTCGAAGCGGCAGGTGGCCCACAATGCCCTCCCGATCCTCCCGACCCCCTGGCAGGAGGATATCCGCCGGATCCGGGCGCCGACCCTCCTCATCCATGGAGATGCTGGACGGGGCAGCATGGTCGGGGCCGCCGAGGCGAGGGAAGCCCGCGATCTCAACCGGGACCTCCGGGCCCTGCGGATCGAGGGGGCCGGGCACAATGTCCGCAGGGAGAACTTCCCGGCCTTCCTCCTCGCCGTCCGCAGCTTCCTCGGCGAACTCTAGTCGAGGGCGCCGGGCCTTGGAGGATCCTCCCCGCATGGAGCCCCTCTTCCGCCTCTCCGGCGCCCGCAGGGATGACCCGTCAGTCGCGGACTGGTTCGCCGCCGGGGACGACCAGGTGCGCCGGCTGGGTCAGGGATGGTTCGAACGCATCCGGGGCCTTGGGCCCGACGTGCTGGAACGCATGCACGATCACCAGGCCACCGCCTGCGTCGGCGATGCGGCCTTCGCCTATGTCGCCGCCTACCGCGCCCGCGCCGCCGTGGGCTTCTTCCAAGGCGCAGACCCGGCGGACCCCGCCGGCGTCCTCGAGGGGGCCGGCAAGCGCATGCGCCAGGTCAAGCTGAAGTGGGGCCAGCCGGCGCCGAAAGCGGCGCTTGAGGCGCTGATCGCCGCGGCCTATGCGGACATCCAGGCCCGGCTGGCGGCAGGCGCCTAGACCGCCGGACCGGGCGCGGCGTCGCCCAGCACCGAGACGCGCTCGCCGTAGCGGGAGAAGGGATAGTAGTCCCAGACCGAATGGTGCTGGGTGCAGCGGTTGTCCCACAGGGTCAGGGTGTTGGGCTCCCACCGCACCCGGCAGTGCAGCTTGGGCTCGCGCTGGAGCAGGCCGAAGCACATGTCCAGCAGGGCTCGGCTCTCCCAGCGGTGCACCCCCTCGATGTGGGTCGTGAAGCCCGAATTGACGTTGAGCACCTTCCGGCCGGTGTCCGGATGAAGGGTCACGACGGGATGGCGGGTGCGGGGATAGCCGCCCTCGGGCGGGGCTGACTTGTAGTTGCCGACATAGGGCAGGGCGCCGTCGTGGACCGCCCACATCCCCTCAAGGAAGCCCTGCATGGCCGGCGAGAGCATCTCGAAGGCCATGTACATGTTGGCGAACAGGGTGTCGCCGCCGCCGCATTCCGGGGTCTCGGTGATGTAGAGCAGGGAGGCCAGGGGCGGGATGGGATCGCAGCTGACATCCGTGTGCCAGGCCTCACCCGCCGTGAAGGGCGACTGGGCGGTGGTCTTGACGGTGAGGATCTCGGGGTCCTGGTCCGGCCGGCCATGGTGCATGGGATGCACGTGCAGGCGGCCGAAACTGCGGCTGAAGGCCTTGTGCGCCTCGCGGTCCAGGGTCTGGCCACGGAAGACCAGCACCAGCCAGTCCGCCCAGGCGGCGCGGATGTCGGCCAGGAGCTCCGGCGTCATCGGCCGGGACAGGTCCACCCCCCGGATCTCGGCGCCGATGTGCGGCGAGATCGGCGTGACCTCGAAGGCGCCGTAACGGGTGCGGCGGACCTCGGGGAGGGGAACGTGCTTGGTCAGGGCGGGGGCGTTCATGGGGCTTCCTCCGTCCGCCCTCGTGGATCGGGGCGGGTCC
>CAIMLY010000291.1 GCA_903842425.1 uncultured Alphaproteobacteria bacterium
GACCAGCACGGCACGGCGATCATCTCTTCGGCCGGACTGATCAACGCCTGCAAGATCACCGGGCGCGAGCTCAGGGACGTCAAGCTGGTGCTGTGCGGCGCCGGCGCGGCGGGGATCGCCTCCCTCGAGCTGGTCAAGGCCATGGGCGTCCGGGCCGAGAACTGCATCGCGGTGGACAACACCGGCGTCATCTACCGGGGCCGGCCCTCGGGGATGAACCAGTGGAAGTCGGCCCATGCGGTGGAGACCGACGCGCGCACCCTGGCCGACGCCATGAAGGGCGCCGACGTCTTCTTCGGCCTGTCGGTGAAGGGCGCCCTTACGCCGGAGATGGTGGCCTCCATGGCCCCCAACCCGATCATCTTCGCCATGGCCAACCCGGATCCGGAGATCACCCCGGAAGAGGTCGCCGCCGTGCGCAGCGACGCCATCGTGGCCACCGGCCGCAGCGACTATCCCAACCAGGTCAACAACGTCCTGGGCTTCCCCTACATCTTCCGCGGCGCCCTGGACGTGCGCGCCCGCCGGGTGAACATGGAGATGAAGGTCGCCTGCGCGAACGCCCTGGCCCAGCTGGCCCGGGAGGACGTGCCGGACGAGGTCGCCGCCGCCTACCATGGCAAGCAGCTCAAGTTCGGGCCGGAATACATCATCCCCTCGCCCTTCGATCCCCGGCTGATCTCCTACATCCCGCCCTTCGTGGCCCAGGCGGCCATGGATTCCGGCGTCGCCCGCACCCCGATCGCCGACATGGACGCCTACCGGGCCTCCCTGGCCCAGCGCCTCGATCCCACGGCGGGTTTCCTGCAGAAGATCCAGGGCGTGGTCCTGAAGTCGCCGGAGAAGCGCATCGTCTTCGCCGAGGGCGAGGAGCCCAGCGTCATCCGCGCCGCCTTCGCCTTCCAGAACGCCGGCCTGGGCCGGGCCATCCTGGTGGGCCGGGAGGACCTGGTGGAGGAGAACATGCGCCTGGCCGGCCTCGATCCGGCGGAGGCCGACCTGAAGGTCGTCAACGCCCGGGTCTCCGAGCACAATCCCGAGTTCGTCGACTTCCTGTACGGCCGGCTGGCCCGGCAGGGCTACCTGAAGCGCGACGTCCTGCGGCTGATCAACCAGGACCGCAACTCCTTCGCCGCCTCCATGGTCGCCCTGGGCCATGCGGACGGCATGGTGACCGGCGTGACCCGGTCCTACGACCAGGCGCTGGAGGAGGTGCTGCGCGTCATTGATCCGTCCCCGGACGGTCGGGTCATCGGCATGAGCGTCCTTCTCGCCAAGGGCCGGACCCTGTTCATCGCCGACACCAACGTGACCGAGATGCCGGACGCCGACGAGCTGGTCGAGATCGCCTGCGAGGCGGCCCGGGCGGTGCGCACCCTGGGCTACCGGCCCCGGATCGCCTTCCTGTCCTACTCGACCTTCGGCAACCCGATGGGCCAGAGGTCCGAGAAGGTCCGCGAGGCCGTGGCCATGCTCGACGAGATGGACGTTGACTTCGAGTACGAGGGCGAACTGCCCCCGGACCTCGCCCTCGACACCTCCAAGTGGGCCAACTACCCCTTCATGCGCCTGAGCGGTCCGGCCAACGTCCTGATCATGCCGGCCATCCATTCGGCGGCCATCTCGACGCTGCTGGTGCAGGAGCTGGGCGGGGCCACCGTCATCGGGCCCCTGCTCCTGGGCCTGCAGAAGTCGGTCCAGATCACGCCCCTCGGCGCCTCGGTGTCCAAGATCCTGCAGATGGCCACCCTGGCCGCCTACGAGCAGGATGTGGTGGACGACCAGGCCTGATCAGGCGCGCTGTTCGGGAGGCGGGGCTGCGGCGCCGTCGGGATGGCCATCGGCGGACAGGAGGACCGCGACCCACCGGGATCCCGGGAACTGGGCGCAGACCACCATCACGATGACCGTGAGCGGCGTCGACAGGAACATGCCGATCACGCCCCAGAGCCAGCCCCAGAAGGCGAGCGACAGGAGCACCACCAGCGGGTCCATGTTCAGGCTGCGGCCCTGCATGCGCGGCGCGATGATGTTCCCCACCACGAAGTGGAGCCCCTGGAGCACGACGTAGAGGAAGACCGCCTGCCAGAGGGTCGGGAACTGCATGAGGGCGAAGAGCGGGGCGGCGACCACGCCGAGGGCTGCGCCCAGGATGGGGATGTAGCAGGCCAGGAAGATCAGGATGGCCAGGAAGGTCGCGCCCTCCAGGCCCACGGCCGTCATGGCGACCCAGGAGGCGGCGGCGATCATCAGGCCGGTGACGGTCTGCACCCAGAGGTACTGCTCCACCGAGTTGAGGATGGCGCGATAGGCGACCAGGACGGCCCGCCGGCCCTCCCGGTCCTGGGACAGGTTGAAGACCTTGCGCTCCAGGCCCCGCCGGGAGGCGATGATGAAGCCCAGGTAGATCAGGATCAGGACCGTGTCGGCGGCCAGGTTGCGCACCACGCCGGCGGCGCTGGCCAGGTATCGACCCGGGTTCAGCTGGAGGAGCAGGTCGTCGAGGGTCGGGACCGACGCCGTCTGGGCGGCGCCGGCCAGCCGGGCGATGAGGTCGTTGAGCCGGGGGCCATAGCTGGCCAGCTTGGCGGCGAAGGCCGAGGCGTTGTCGATGGTCAGGACAAGGAGGCCGGCGAACAGCAGGACGGTCACGGCCAGGGCCACCGGCATGCCCAGTCGCCGCTGGCCGGGCAGGAACCGGCCGATCCGGCGCTCCAGAGAGCTGGCGAAGCTCTCGATCACCACCGCGAGGAAGAGGGCCATGGCGAAGGGCGCGAGCACCCCGGAGATCGCCTTGGCCGCCGCCGCCGCCGCAATCACCGCAAGGACGGCGAGGCAGGCGCGCTCGACCCCGCGCCCGGGCGCGGGGGGAGGGACAGGGGAGGGCTCGGTCGCGGACGCGTTCACGGCGACCAGCATGGCACAGCGGACCGGCTTGGCGAAGCCCCTCCTGCGGGCCATACAGGGGCCGGGGCGGCCCGAAGCGCCCCATCACCATCCGGAGGCGTCATGACGGAGACCACACAGCCCGGCGGGGTGCTGATCGGCAGCTCAGGCCAGCCGGAGATCCTGCGCCTCGACCGCGCCAACCGGCACGGGCTGGTGGCCGGCGCCACGGGGACGGGCAAGACCGTGACCCTCCAGATCCTCGCCCAGGGCCTGTCGGACGCCGGCGTCGCCGTCTTCGCGGCCGACGTGAAGGGCGACCTGAGCGGCGTCTCGGCGCCCGGGGAGCCCGGCGAGAAGATGCTCGCCCGCGCCCGGTCCATGAACCTGGAGCTGGTCCCGCAGGCGGCGCCGACCATTTTCTGGGACCTGTTCGGCGAACAGGGGCACCCCATCCGCGCCACCGTCTCGGAGGTCGGGCCCCTGCTGATCGCCCGGATGCTGGAGCTCAACGACGTCCAGGAGGGCGTCCTGTCCGTGGTCTTCCGGGCGGCGGACGAAGAGGGCCTCCTGCTCCTGGACCTCAAGGACCTCCAGGCCGCCCTGACCTATGCCTCCGAGAACGCCGCCGCCCTGGGCGCGCGCTATGGGAACGTCTCGACCGCCACGGTGGCGACCATCCAGCGAAAGCTCCTGGTCCTCGAGGACCAGGGCGGCGCCCGCCTGTTCGGCGAGCCGGCCCTCGACCTGTCGGACTTCATGCGCAGGGACGCGAACGGCCGCGGATACGTCAATGTCCTGGCCGCAGACAGGCTGATCGCCTCGCCCCGGCTCTACGCCACCTTCCTGCTCTGGCTCATGTCCGAGCTCTTCGAGGTCCTGCCCGAGGTGGGCGACGCCGACCGGCCCAAGCTCGCCTTCTTCTTCGACGAGGCGCACCTCCTGTTCCGGGACGCCCCGAAGTCGCTGCTGGAGAAGATCGAGCAGGTGGTCCGCCTGATCCGCTCCAAGGGCGTGGGGGTCTACTTCGTCACCCAGAATCCGGCCGACATCCCCGACGCCGTGCTCGGACAGCTGGGCAACCGCATCCAGCACGCCCTGCGGGCCTACACCCCCGCCGACCAGAAGGGCCTGCGCGCTGCGGCCAGCAGCTTCCGCGCGAACCCCGATTTCAGCACGGCCGACGCCATCCAGGCCCTGGGAGTGGGCGAGGCCCTGGTCTCCGTCCTGGACGAGAAGGGAGCGCCGACGGTCGTCCAGAAGACCCTGATCCGGCCGCCGGTTTCCCGGCTGGGGCCCCTGTCCCCCGCCGAGCGGGCCGCAGTCCTGGCCGCCAGTCCCGTGCGGGGGGTCTACGACACCGCCGTCGACCGGGAGAGCGCCTTCGAGGTGCTGCAGGCCCGGGCGGCGGCCAAGGCGCGGATGGAGGCCGGCGAGGCGGGCGATCGCGCGCCCGCGCCCCGCGCCCCCCGGTCAACCTCCGGCGCGCGCGCGCCGTCCGCCGGACGTGGACGCCAGACCCTGACCGAGACCTTCGCCAAGCAGTTCCTGCGCACCCTGGCCTCCTCGGCGGGGCGTGAGATCCTGCGCGGGGTCCTGGGCGGCATGCGCCGCCGCTGAGGGCGGACGCCCACGAAAAAGGGGCCGGCCCCGAAGGACCGGCCCCTCCTGTCGCACAGGCTCGCGGTCTAGCGCGGCGCCATGCGGATCGAGCCGTCGAGGCGCACGTCCTCGCCGTTGAAGTAGCCGTTGGTGATCATGGTCAGGGCCAGCTGGGCGTACTCCTCGGGGTGGCCGAGGCGCTTGGGGAAGGGCACCGAGGCGGCCAGGGCTTCCTTCACCTGGGGCGGGGCGCCGTTCATCAGCGGGGTGGAGAAGATGCCGGGCAGGATGGTGTTCACCCGGATGCCGTCGCCGGCCAGGTCGCGGGCGATGGGCAGGGTCATGCCGACCACGCCGCCCTTGGAGGCGGAATAGGCCGCCTGGCCCATCTGGCCGTCCTCGGCCGCCACGGAGGCGGTGTTGACGATGGCGCCGCGCTCACCGTCCTCGAGGGGCGTCAGGTCCAGCATGCCCTTCGCCGACTTGGCGATGCAGCGGAAGGTGCCGACCAGGTTGATCTGGACGATCAGGTTGAAGGCCTCGAGGGGGAAGTGCTTGGTCTCGCCGGTCTGCTTGTCGCGGCTGGCGGTCTTGGCGGCGTTGCCGGTGCCGGCGCAGTTCACGAGGATGCGCTCCTGGCCATGCGCGGCGCGGGCCTTTTCGAAGGCGGCGTCGACGTCAGCGTCGGAGGTGACATTGCATTTGCAGAACACGCCGCCCACTTCCTTGGCGACCTGTTCGCCCTTGGCCTCGTTCATGTCGAAGATGGCGACCTTGACGCCATGCGCGGCGAGGGCGCGGACGGTGGCCTCGCCGAGGCCGGAAGCGCCGCCCGTCACGACGGCGGCGATGGAGGAATCGAGTTTCATGGACGCTGAGCTCCCGTGCTCGTCTGAGGAAAAACCTGTACCCTTGCCTTTAGCCCGATGACCCCAGACTCAAAAGCATCACGTGACGTCAATTCCGGCGAAATCGGGCCAGACTCGCCGATTGCGCAGGATCACGCCCTGGTTCCCGAGGTCGTCCGCCTGAACGAACAGCGGGTGGCGCGGGGGTTCTGGCCCAAGATCCGGAGCGTCGCGACCCGCATTCCCTTCGCCGCCGACGCCCTGGCGGTGTGGCGCTGCGCCCGGGACCCGGCCACCCCGAGGACCGCCAAGGCCATCATGCTGGCGGCCCTGGCCTATTTCGTCCTGCCGACCGACGCCGTGCCCGACATCCTGGGCGCGGTGGGGTTCACGGATGACGCCGCCGTCTTCACCGCCCTGCTGGCGGTGATCGGCAAGCACCTGAAGCCCGAGCACCGGGCGGCGGCCGAGGCCGACCTGAAGCGGATTCGGGGCGAGGACTAGCCCTTGATCTGCCCGTCCAGCATCTTGCGGATGCCGGGGCCGTAGGGCGGGCGCAGCATCTTCAGCGGGCCGATGTCCTTCTTCATCTGGCTGAAGATGGCCTTGCGGTGGCTGAACTCCCGGAAGCCGTCGACGCCGTGATAGCTGCCCATGCCGGAAGGGCCGACGCCGCCGAAGGGCAGGTCCTCCTGCGCCACGTGCATGATGACGTCGTTCACGGTCACGCCCCCGGCCGTCGTCCGGCTGAGCACCTCTTCCCGCTCGGCGGGATCATCGCCGAAGTAGTAGAGGCCCAGGGGCCGGTCGCGGTCGTTCACATAGGCCAGGGCCTCGTCCAGGGTCTGGTAGCTCTTCACCGGCAGGACCGGACCGAAGATCTCCTCCTGCATCACCTTCATGTCGTCGGTGGGATCGAGGATCAGGGTCGGGGCGATCTTGCGGTGAGGCTGCTGGGAAAGGTCTTCGCCCTCGGGCTTGAGCTCGATCACCCGGGCGCCCTTGGCCCGGGCGTCGTCGATGTAGCCGGTGATCCGGTCATAGTGCCGCTGGGCGATGATCGAGGTGTAGTCAGGGTTGTCCTTGATCGTCGGGAACATGGAGGCGACGGAGTTGCGGGCGGCGGCGACAAAGCCCTCCACCTGGTCCTTCGGCGCCAGGACGTAGTCGGGCGCGAGGCAGATCTGGCCGGCGTTGAGGGTCTTGCCGTTCATGACCCGGGCGGCGGCCACCTTCAGGTCCGCCGACTTGCCCAGGATCACCGGGCTCTTGCCACCGAGCTCCAGGGTCACGGGCACCAGGTTCTCCGCCGCCGCCTTCATCACGTGGCGGGCGATGGAGGTCGCCCCGGTGAAGATCAGGTGGTCGAAGGCCAGGCGCGAGAACGCCTCGCCCACTTCCGGCCCGCCGGTGACCACGGCGATCTCCTCCTCGGAGAAGGCGCCGGCGAACATCGTCCGCATAAGCTCCGAGGTGGCCGGGGTGAACTCGGAGGGCTTGATCATGGCCCGGTTGCCGGCGGCCAGTATGCCCGCGAGGGGCGCAAAGGTCAGGTTGACGGGGAAGTTCCAGGGGCTGATCACCCCCACCACGCCCTTGGGCTGGAAGCGCACCTCGGCCTTGGCGCCGAACAGGCCCAGGATGGCGGGGGTCGGCTTGCGCTTCTCGGGGCGCATCCACTTGGCGAGGTTGTCCCGGGCGTGCTGCAGCGGGCCGATGGAGCCGGCGATGTCGGTGAAGGCCGTGGCCTCCCGGGACCGGGAACCGAAGTCGGTGTTGAGGGCCTCCTCGATCTCCCGGCGGTTCTCGCGCAGGAGGCGGATGCAGCGGTCGATGCGTTCGATCCGCAGGGCCGCGCTGGCCTCGCCGTCGCGCAGGTGGGCCGCCTTCTGGCGCTCGAGAATGGCCTGCATGTCCATGGGGATCCCTCCGGTCTGACTGCGCGAGAAGAGGCCCAGCGATTGCGCCGCCGTCAAGGGCGTACAGCGACGCCCCTGCGGGACGCCGCGTGCTCGCGCCAGGTGATGAAGAGGGTGGAGGCCACCACCACGGCGGCGCCGACGAGGGTCCAGACGGTGGGGATCTCGGCGAAGACCAGGAAGCCGACGGCGGCGGCGAAGACCAGGCGGATGTAGTCCACCGGCGCCATGGCGGCGGCGTCTCCGGCGGCCATGCCCCGGATGTAGAAGGCCTGGGTCGCGGTGCCCATGATCCCCATCACGGACAGCAGGGCGAGGTCCACGGGCTCGGGCCAGCGCCAGGACAAGAGGGCGCCGGGGATCGAGAAGACCATCCCGAGCGTCGCCGCCCAGACCAGGAGGACCGTCGGGGCGTGGTCCCGGGTCAGCACCTTCATCCCCGTGACCGTCAGGGCGAAGAGGAAGGACGAGGCCAGCATGGCCAGGGCCGGCAGGCCCAGGGCGAAGTGCCCGCCGGCGCCCGGCCGCACCATGATCAGCACGCCGGCGAAGCCCGCCAGGGCGGCGAAGATGCGCAGGGACCCGATCCGCTCGCCCACCACGAAGGCGGCCAGGGGCACCAGCCAGAGGCTGCGGGTGAAGGACAGGGCGTTGGCGTCCGCCAGCGGCATGTTCTGGAAGGCGTAGAAGGACAGCATGGTGCCCAGGGTCCCCGCCCCGGCCCGGAAGATGAGCAGGTCGGGGCGGCTGGTGGCGAAGGCCGCCGACCGATGCCGCAGGATGATCGGCAGCAGGATCACGAAGCCCGCCGCCTGGCGGTAGAAGGTCTGCAGCCCCGGCGAGTAGCCGGCGCCGAGGAACTTGATGAGGGTCGACATGACCGTGAAGGCCAGGGCCGACGCCGTCATCCAGAGGGCGCCCCGGACGTTCGGGGAAAGCCCGGCGAAGGCGGCCGCTGCGCGGTTCAACCCTGTCCGGAGCCCGGAGCCATCTGCATGAGGGACTCCCCGAAGATCGCCGCGAAGGGCGAGCCGGCCTCGGGGTCCCAGCTGTGCCGCGAGCCCACCGTGATGCCGCCGTCCACCACCAGGTGGGTCCCGGTCACGAAGGCCGAGGCGTCGGAGGCCAGGTAGAGGGCGGCCTGGGCGATGTCCTGCGGCAGGCCCGGCTTCTTCACCGGCTGGGCGATCTGGGCGTTCTGGGCCACCAGGGCGGCCATCTGGTCGGCGGCGTCCCGGGTCATGCC
>CAIMLY010000292.1 GCA_903842425.1 uncultured Alphaproteobacteria bacterium
CCGCCTCGACCCGCGCGGTGAAACCGCCATAGGTCTCCAGCCTATCCAGGCCCGCCGCCGCCTCCCGGGCGCGCAGGGCCCTCAGGGCCTCGGTCTCGGCGTGGGACGCCTCCGCCCGGCAGCAGAACAGCCGGAGCGACCCGCCATGCGTGGTCAGGAGCTCCACGTCAAAGGGCCGCAGGCCCTTGGCCCGCAGCACCGTCTCCACCGCCAGCAGGGACAGGTAGGAGAAGTGCTCGTGGTAGATGGTGTCGAACTGCACCTGCTCGATCAGGTTCAACAGGTGCGGGAACTCGAAGGTCAGCACCCCCTGCGGCTTCAGCACGTGGCGGAAGCCGCCGACGAAGTCGCCAATGTCCGGCACGTGGGCCAGCACATTGTTGGCGGCCATCAGGTCGGCGGTCAGGCCCCGGGCCGCCAGGTCGCGTCCCGTCGCCTCGTGGAAGAAGACCACCTCGGTGGGCACGCCCCGGTCCCGGGCCGCCGCCGCCGTGTTGGCCGTGGGCTCGATCCCCAGCACCGGCACGCCCATGGCGACGAAGTGCTGCAGCAGGTAGCCATCATTGCTGGCCACCTCGATGACCCGCGACTCCGGACCCAGTCCGAAGCGCTTGGCCATGGCCCCGGCGTAGGCCCGGGCGTGGGCCACCCAGCTGTCCGAGTAGGATGAGAAATAGGCGTAGCCGTCGTCGAAGATCTCGCCCGCCGGCACGGGATCGTCCGCCTGGACCAGGAAGCAGGATCCGCACACCCGGGTGCGCAGGGGGTAGGTCTTCTCGGTCCCCGCCGCCAGCTGGCCGGGCGTCAGGTAGGCGTTGGCCAGCGGCTGGAGGCCGAGATCCAGGAAGTCCTGGGTCAGCGGGGTGCGGCAGAATCGGCAGGTCGGCGCGGTCATGGCAGGGCCTCATACCGCGCGATCTGCTCGCGGCACAGGGCCAGGGCGGGCTCGCCGGCCGCCTGCCGCCGGTACCACTCCATGCTCCAGTCGATGGCCTCGGGCGCGGCAAGCCGGCTTTCGAAGCCGAGCACCTTCCGGGTCAGGCTGGCGTCTATGCCCAGGGCCCTGGCCTCCAGCGAGCCCGGGTCTGGTTCATGCCGCCAGGGCTGGCCGGAGAGGGCCGCCGTCGCCCGGCTGGCCAGCTCGCCCACCGTCACCTCGGCCCCGCCCGGCGCCGGGCCGAAGTTGAGGACCCGGGGCGTCGCGGGGTCCTGGGCCAGCCGCTCGAGGAAGACGAGATAGCCCGCGGCGCAGTCCAGCACGTGCTGCCAGGGCCGGGTGGCCTCGGGATGGCGCAGGACCACCGCCTCGTCCGCCGCCGCGGCCCGGACGATGTCGGCCACGATCCGGTCGCGGGAGAAGTCGCCGCCCCCGATGACATTGCCGCCCCGGGCCGTGGCCACCGGCACGCCGGCCCGGTCGAAATAGCTGCGCGCCATGGAGGCCGTGACGATCTCCGTCGCCGCCTTGGAGGCCGAATAGGGATCCTTGCCTCCCAGGGCGTCGCCCTCGGTGAAGGCGCGGCCCGTCTCGGCGTTGGCGTAGACCTTGTCCGAGGTCACCACCAGCACGGCGGCCAGGGCCGGCCGGTCGCGCAGGGCCTGCAGCAGGTGGGCCGTGCCCATGATGTTGGCCGCGAAGGTGGCGACGGGATCGGCGATGGCCGTGCGCACGATGGGCTGTGCGGCCATGTGCAGGACCAGGTCGAACTCCCCGGCCATCAGGGTCTGGGTCACCTCGGCGGCGTCGCGCAGGTCGGCGATCCGGGAGTCGACCAGACCGCCCACGCCGGCCAGGTCGAACAGGGCCGGTTCCTGGTCGGGCGCCAGGGCCAGGCCCGTGACCTTCGCCCCCATGGAAGCGAGCCAGATGGCCGTCCAGCCGCCCTTGAAGCCGGTGTGACCGGTCAGGAGGACCCGCTTTCCGGCCCAGAAGGCGGAATCAGGACGGGTCAGGACCACAGCTTCCAGGGCGCCTGGCCCGACGCCCACAGGGCCTCGAGGTTGTTCTTGTCGCGCAGGGTGTCCATGCCGGTCCAGAAGCCCGGGTGAGGAAAGGCCATCAGCTGGCCGTCGGCGGCCAGGCCCTGCAGGGGCTCGGACTCCCAGGGCATGGGATCGCCGGAAATACGGCTTACCACCTCGGGCTGGAGGACGAAGAAGCCGCCGTTGATCAGGCCCTCGTCCCCCGGGGGCTTTTCCACGAAGCGCCGCACCGCGCCGTCGTTGATGTCCAGGGCCCCGTAGCGGCCGGGGGGCGAGACCGCCGTCACCGTCGCC
>CAIMLY010000293.1 GCA_903842425.1 uncultured Alphaproteobacteria bacterium
GGCCCTCATGGACCGTACCAACTGGGTCGAAGCCGGCCAGCCGGTGGCCCAGGACAACCCCTTCACCCTGGTCGGGAACCGGGCCGGCCTGGTCAACGCCACCCAGACCGAAGTCCTCGGCGGCGAGGTTTGGCTGACAACGGACCCCGAGCCCCCCGTCACCCGCGGGACCGGGACCGCCCAGTCCGGCGTGCACTGACGCCCCGCGCGCCCGGACGGACACTCCCGAACCGCCGCCCTCGCGGACTCTTCACGCGAGGGTCACGGCGCCTGGCCCTCGCGGATCACGCAGGGCGGACTGGAAAGCGCCGTCCGGATCGAGGTCCGGGGCGGGGAGACCTGGCTGGCCGCCGGGCCGGCCTTCCCCGGCCGCGAAACCGGCCTCGCGGCTTTCCAAGCGGAGGCTTCGTCTGTAGCTTCCCGCTAGCCATTCCAGCTTCCGGGGCCCTCAATGACCTTCCGCCGCGTTCTCGCCAGCCTTGTCCTCGCGCTCAGCCTGCCCGCGGGGGCGGCCGCAGCCGCGTCCCCCGCCCCGCCGGCGGGACTGACGGCCCGGGACGACCAGAGGTCGATCTCGGGGGCGGGCGCGCCCGCGATCCAGCGGTTCCAGAACTGCATCTTCGCGCACCGGTTCCTCGCCATCAAGGACATGGGCCACCAGTTCAACCTGATGACGCCCGCCCACGTGGAGACCCAGCTGGTGGAGATCGAGAAGTTCCTCACCACCGAGTGCGGGCCCGGCGGGCTCTAGGGTCCCGGCATGCAGGGCGTGGGCCTCTCGGACCCGGGTCTCCTTCGCCAGGCCGCCTGGATCGGCGGCCGGGAGTGTGAGGGGGCGAGCTGGATCGAGGTGACGAACCCGGCCACGGGCGCCCGTCTCGGGCGGGTCCCCGACCTGGGGGCTGACGCCGCCCAGGACGCAGTGGCGGCCGCCCGGGCGGCCCTGCCCGCCTGGCGCGGCCTGACCGCAAGGGCGCGGTCGGTCCTCCTGCGGGGCTGGCATGACCGGGTCCTGGCCGCCCGGTCAGACCTGGCCCGCCTCCTGACCGCCGAGCAGGGCAAGCCCCTGGCCGAGGCCGAGGGTGAGATCGCCTACGCCGCCGCCTTCATCGAATGGTTCGCCGAGGAGGCCCGCCGGGCCTATGGCGACGTCATCCCGGGCCACCAGGCCGACCGGCGCCTCCTCGTCCTGAAGCAGGCCGTGGGGGTGGTCGCAGCGGTCACCCCCTGGAACTTCCCGGCGGCCATGGTCACCCGGAAGGTGGCGCCCGCCCTGGCGGCCGGCTGCACCGTGGTGCTCAAGCCCTCGGAGCTGACGCCCTTCACCGCCCTGGCCCTGGCCCGGCTGGCGGCCGAAGCCGGTGTGCCCGACGGGGTCTTCAACGTGGTGACGGGGGCGCCGGAGCCCATCGGCGAGGTGCTGACCGGCTCGCCTGACGTGGCCAAGTTCACCTTCACGGGCTCGACCGCCGTGGGCAAGCGCCTGGCGGCAGCCTGCATGGGGACCGTCAAGCGGGTCTCGCTGGAGCTGGGGGGGAACGCCCCCTTCATCGTCTTCGACGACGCCGACCTCGACGCCGCCGTCGAGGGACTCATGGCGTCGAAGTTCCGCAACACCGGGCAGACCTGCGTCTGCGCCAACCGGGTCTATGTCCAGGCCGGGGTCTACGAAGCCTTCGCCGCCGCGGTTGCGGTGCGGGCCGGGGCCCTGCGCGTGGGCGACGGCCTGGCCGGTCCCACCGACCAGGGTCCCCTGATCAGCGCGGCAGCCCTGGAGAAGGTCGAGCGCCATGTGGCCGACGCCCTGGCGGGCGGGGCCCGGGTGCTGGCGGGTGCGAAGCGGCAGGCGGGCGACGGGCTGTTCTACGCCCCCACCGTCCTGGCCGGCGTCGCGCCGGAGGCCCTCCTGAACCGCGAGGAGACCTTCGGCCCGGTCGCGGGCCTCGTCCAGTTCGCCACCGAGGACGAGGTCCTGGCCCTGGCCAACGCCTCGCGGGCCGGCCTCGCAGCCTATGTCTTCACCCGGGATGGCGCCCGCGGCTGGCGCATGAGCGAGGGACTGGAAGCGGGCATGGTGGGCCTGAACACCGGCCTGATCTCCACCGAGGTCGCCCCCTTCGGCGGGGTCAAGGAATCCGGCCTGGGACGGGAGGGCTCGCGGTATGGCCTTGACGAGTTCCTCGAGTCCAAGACGGTCTGCCTTGCGGTCTGACCTGCCCAGGGGGACCCGGCCCGGGGAAGGAAGGCGCAAGCGGTGAAGACAGGATCCAGGCTGGCCATCTACCACCCGCCCGGTCGCATCGGGCCCAGGGCGAACCCGTTCGGCAAGGACGTTGCCAACCTCCAGCTCTACCGGGCGCTGGCGCGGTATGGCGGGTATTCCCGGGTGGACCTCCTGTCCAACCTGCCGGTGGCGGACGCCGACGTGGCCGCGGACCTCTTCCCGGAGGGGCGCCCACCCTGCCAGGTCGCCGGCGGCAGCATCCTGTCCGCCGAGGCGCCGGCCGAAGGGGGCGTGCTCTTCCGGGGACAGCCCGACCTCGACCCCCTGGCCTGGATCCGGCGCAAGGCGACGGGCGACCGGGGCTACAGCCTGGTCGGGCTGATCCACACCCTCGCCCCGCCCGCCATGCGCCAGATGATCGCCGGGGCCCTCACCGCGCCGGTCCAGCCGTGGGACGCCGTGATCTGCACCTCGCCGGCCGTGCGCGACGCCGTCTCCCGCATGTTCGACGGCTGGGGCGACTTCCTCGGCGAGCGGTATGGCGGCGAGGCGAGGCCCCGGCCCCAGCTTCCGGTGATTCCCCTGGGCGTGAATGTCCAGGAGATCCGTGACAAGGCCGACCGGCCCGGCGCCCGGGCCCGGGTCCGGTCCGACCTCGGCATCGAGGCCGACGAAGTCCTGGTGGTCTGGGTCGGCCGGCTGTCCTTCTTCGAGAAGGCCTTTCCCCAGCCCATGTTCCGGGCGGTCGAGGAGGCCGGGCGCCTGACCGGCAAGCGCATGCACTTCGCCCTGGCCGGCTGGTTCCCCGGCGGCGAGGCGGACCGCGCCCGCTACGCCCAGGCCGCCGCCGCCTACGCCCCCTCGGTCCAGGTCGACTTCCAGGACGGCAACGATCCCGAGGTCGTGGCCGACCTCTGGGCGGCGGGGGACATCTTCCTGTCCCTGGTCGACAACATCCAGGAAACCTTCGGCATCACCCCGCTGGAGGCCATGGCGGCCGGCCTGCCCGTGGTGGCCAGCGACTGGGATGGCTACCGCTTCACCGTGCGCCACGGGAGCGAGGGCTTCCTGGTCCCCACCCTGGGCGGTCCGCCGGGCGCCCTGGGCGAGGCCTTGGCGGCGCGGCACGCCATCGGCCTGGACTCCTACCAGGGCTTCGTCGGCGCCGTGGCCCAGCACACCGCCGTCCATGTCGGCCGCGCGGCAGAGGCCATCGCCGAGCTGACCCGCAACCCCGAGCTGCGCCGGCGGATGGGCTCGGCCGGCCGCGCCCGGGCGAAGGAGAGCTTCGACTGGCCGGTCGTGGTGCGCCAGCTCACCGGCCTCTTCGAGGAGCTGGCCGCCCTGCGCGCCGCCACCCCGGGCGGTCCGGGGTCCCACCGGCTCCACCCCCTGCGCGGCGACCCCTTCGCCGACTTCGCCGGGTTCGCCAGCCATGACCTCGGCCTGGACCGGCGCCTGCGCCTGCGACCCGGCGCCGGGCCGGAGGACCTGGCCCGCTCGGCAGGGGTGGAGCTGGACGGCGCCTTCCGCATGTGGCGGGCGCCGGCCGGGGACGCCGACGCCCTTGTCGCCCGGCTGGCGGAGGCCGGAGACCTCAGCGTCCGCGACCTCCTGCTCGGCTTCCCTGTCGAGCGCCGGCGCGCCGTCCAGATGTCCCTGGTCTGGCTGGCCAAGATCGGCGTGCTGGACTGGCTGCCGCCGTCCGCCTGAGCCTCAGGCCCCAGCAGGCTCCAGCCACAGCTCCCGGAGCCGACCCGCCGCGCGGTCGTCGACCCCCAGGCGGGCGAGATAGGCGGCGGTGGAGCCATGCTCCGAATGGATCGCGTCGAAGGCGGCGGACAGGTAGGCGCCGTCCACCCCCAGGAAGGCCCGGACCGCGGTCTCCGAGGGCGTCCGCCCCAGGCTTGCGGCGAGGCCCTCCGTCACCTGAGGCAGACGGGCCTCGATGCGCGCCGCCCGGTTGGTCAGTTCGAAGTCCGCCGCCGCGTCGTCCGGGTGAACGCCGAGAAGGCTGTGGGTCAGGGCGGCGAGCAGCCCCGTCCGGTCCTTGCCCGCCGTGCAGTGGATCAGCACCGGCGCCCCCGCGCCCAGGGCCTCGAAATAGCGGGTGAAGAGCTCGATGTGCCGCGGCTCGAAGGGCGCCCGGCGGTAATAGTCGAGGAAGAAGGCCCGGGCGCTCTCGGCCGAAAGGTCCGTCTCGCGAAGGAAGGCCACGTGCGGCGGCTCGGCCTGGTCGCCGGCGTCGCAGTCGATCACCCGCCCGCTGAAGCCCGCCGGGCGTCGCGAGGGCTGGTTGGCCCGCTCGGTGGGCCGGCGCAGGTCCACGACGGCGGCCAGGCCGAGCTCGCCGATCCGCACCAGGTCCGCATCCGTGGCGGCGCCGTGGTGGGCCGAGCGCCACAGCCGCCCGCGCGCGACGCGAAGGCCGCCGGGCGCGGCGTAGCCGCCATAGTCGCGGAAGTTCTCGACGCCCTCCAGGGGCAGCAGGCGGTCATCCGGGGTCATGGGGAGCCCTTCTCGCTCAGGTCTGTGACGGTTTCGGCACGGCGGCGCGCCGGTCCGCGAGGAAGGCCTCGACCCCCGGGGTGACGGCGGCCAGTCCCTTGTAGCGGCGGAAGTCCTCCGGCGCGGCGGCCCAGGCCCTGGCGAAGACCTGCACGGACTCCGGGTCGGCGGCCAGGGCCAGGAGGGGCGTGACGTGTATTCGGATGGTGAACAGGATCCCGCCCGTCCGGGGCAGGCGACGCAGGGTCTGGCGCTCGCATCTGAGGAAGAGGCCCGCCCCCGGCCGCCGCGGCCTCCGGGCCAGGGCCCGCCTCCGGGCCGCCGCCGCCTCGGGGGCGTACAGGCCGCGCCAGGCCGTGACGGACCAGTTTCGCCGCTCCAGGATCTCGTCCGCGGGCAGGCGCTCGAAGATCCTCCGGACACGGACGAGGAACCTGTCGGCGAAGCCCGGCACCGGCCGGTGAAGGGTCGCCAGGTCCCGCCCGAGGGCCTCGTCGGCGGTGAAGAAGGACCCGGCGCTCAGGCTCAGGGCCGCAACCGCCCAGTCGTCCCCCCGCCGCTCCATCAGGACCAGGTCGTCCGGGACCCTCCGGGCGGCGTCCAGCAGGGGCGGGCGGCCGGATCGGTCCAGCGGCAGACCCAGGGGCAGGTCCAGGGCGCGGGCGACGAGGCCGGCGACCTCGGCCTGGCCGGGACGGGAGCCATCGGTCTCGCCCCAGACCTTGTCCGGGACGGCGCGGAAGAGCCTGTCCTTGCGCGCCCAGGGCCGGGCCTCACCGCCCTCCAGCCAGTCGCCCGCCGCGATCCGCCTCAGGCCGATGGCGAATCCCGGCGGCGCACCCCAGGGCGGATCGGACAGGCGGGAGGCGGACGGGATCGGCATGGAGCCCCATGCTAGCACCGCCCAGCCTGTTCCCCTCAAGCCGGAAACGCCCTAGCCTCGCCGCCGCTGGCAGCAGGAGAATGACGCATGGGCGTGGAAGCCGTGATCTGGGACTTTGGCGGGGTCTTCACCTCCTCGCCCTTCGAGGCCTTCAACCGCTACGAGTCCGAAAAGGGCCTGCCCCGGGACCTGATCCGGACGGTCAACGCCACCAACCCGGACACCAACGCCTGGGCCCTCTTCGAGCGCGCCGAGATCGACGCCGCGGGCTTTGACCGCCTCTTCCACGAGGAGAGCGCCGCGCTGGGCCATCCCGTTCCCGGCCGGGACGTCCTGCCCCTGCTCTCCGGCCAGCTGCGCCCCGCCATGGTCGACGCCCTGCTGGCGTGCAAGGCGGTGTTCAAGGTGGGCTGCATCACCAACAACATGGCCACCAGCCATTCGCCGGGCTCGGAGTCCTCCATGGTCACCGCCATGGGCCGGGTCATGCCCCACTTCCACGCCATCATCGAAAGCTCCAAGGCGGGGGTGCGCAAGCCCGACCCGAGGATCTACCTGATGATGTGCGAGCAGCTGGGCGTCGCGCCCTCGGCCTGCGTCTACCTCGATGACCTCGGGATCAACTGCAAGCCGGCCGCGGCCCTGGGCATGAAGGCCATCAAGGTCGTCGGCGAGGCCCAGGCCCTGGCCGACCTGGCCGAGGCCACGGGCCTGGTCTTCGGCGGCGGCGAATGAGCCGGCCGGTCCGGATCGGGGCCATCGACGCCCTCGAGGCGCTGCCCCTCTGGAGCGACCTGCCGGGGGGGCGCGACGCGATCTCCCGCACCTTCGTCTTTCCGGACTTCAACGCCGCCTTCGCCTTCATGTCCCGGGTCGCCCTCAAGGCCGAACGCATGGACCACCACCCGGAATGGTCCAATGTCTGGAACCGGGTCGAGGTCACCCTGACGACCCATGACGCCGGCGGGGTCACGGGCCTGGACGTCGAGATGGCGGTCTTCATGGACTCCGTCGCGGCCGGCCTCGGCGCGGCCTGACCCGGATCAGTTGATCAGGACGTTCTGCATCAGGAGCCGGGCGCCCGGCTGGCCGACGGTGGCGTCGACCTGCTTCTGCAGCTGGGGCGCCAGCAGGTCGAGGTCCGGCGGGGCGCCGGCCCCCAGGTTGGAGGTGAAGAGGCCCAGCCGCCGGGAGAGGTCCGAGCGCAGGCGTGGGATCATGAGCTGGACCCGCGCCCGCAGCTTGGGGTCGGGAACGTCCAGGGCGCTCTCCACCGAGATCACCCCCCGGGTCCGGTTCGAACGGATGATGTTCGCATTGAGGACCGGGAGGCGGACAAGGCTGACCTCCGACTTGCCGCCGGCCGCCGGCGCAGGACCCGCCGCCCGGGCGGGCGACGCCGAGACGAGGGCCAGGAGCCCGAGAAGGGTGCGCCGGAGCATGTCGCCTGTCTCGCCGATTATGGTTAGCGATCTCTTTACGCCCCGCCCCGCAGA
>CAIMLY010000294.1 GCA_903842425.1 uncultured Alphaproteobacteria bacterium
ACCTCGCTGTTGAACTTGAAGCGCACGCGGAACTCGCCCGCCTTGTCCTTGTAGATTTCGAACTTGTGAGCCATCGGATATCCCCCATTGAAAGGCATTCGGCGCGCACCCTCGCGCGACGGCCTCAGGGGCGTCAAGGCGCCCCGTAGAGGCCAGCCATCGGATCCGGCGGAGAAACCAGGATGACCGACAAGACCCAGGCCCTGAGGCGACTCCTCGACATCATGGCCCGGCTCCGGAACCCGCGGGACGGCTGCGCCTGGGACCTGGAGCAGACCTTCGCGACCATCGCCCCCTACACGGTGGAGGAGGCCTACGAGGTCGCCGACGCCATCCAGCGCGGCGACCTGGCCGACCTCAGGGACGAGCTGGGCGACCTGCTCTTCCAGGTCGTCTTTCATGCCCGGATGGCCGAGGAACAGGGCGCCTTCGCCTTCGACGACGTGGCCAGGGCGATTGTCGAGAAGATGGTCCGCCGGCACCCCCACATCTTCGGCGACGCCGGCCAGAGGACAAGCGGCGAGCAGGTCCTGGCCTGGGAAGAGGTCAAGGCGGCCGAACGCGCGGCGCGGGCCCCGGCGGCGGGTCTCCTCGATGACATCCCCGCCGCCCTCCCCGGCCTGACCCGGGCGGTCAAGCTGTCGAAGCGGGCCGCCGGGGTGGGCTTTGCCTGGCCAACCACCGAGGCGGTGTTCGACAAGCTCGAGGAAGAGCTGGGGGAGCTGCGGGCCGAGGTCGCCTCGGGCGACAGGGCGGCCCTGCGGGAGGAGTTCGGCGACGTCCTCTTCGTCATGGCCAACATCGCCCGGGACCTGGACATCGATCCCGAGGACGCCCTGCGGGAAGCGAACGCCAAGTTTGTCCGCCGCTTCAGGCACATCGAGTCGCGCCTGGCGGAGGACGGCCGGACCCCCGTCCAGTCCGACCTCGCCGAGATGGACGCCCTCTGGAACGAAGCCCGGGCCCGGGACAAGGCGCGCCGCATCTGAAATCGCCCACGAATCCCCCCCCGAGCGACAGCTGACGCGCGCAGCAAGGCGGAGGGGGGCGGCTGGATCGCCCTTGACCCCCTCACCCGGCTCCGCCGGGAGCTCCCCCTTGGGGGAGCAATTGGCGCAGTAATTCCTCCCCCAAGGGGGAGGTGGACCGGGGCGAAGCCCCGGGACGGAGGGGGTCAGCGGCGGCGGGATTGAGCCCCGGCCTCAGGGCCTCAGGCCGGGATGCCCACGCCGGGGAAGAGCCGCTCCAGCTGGCCCTGGGCCTGGTCGGACAGGCTGACGGTCAGGCTGACCCCACCGTCTTCCGCTTCATGGCGCTCCAGAACCCGGCCATGGCGATAGAGCCAGGCGACGAGGTCCCCCTGCCCCGCCTCAGCCCGGATCTCGACGGGCGCGGCCTCGTCGATCAGCCCGGCGATGCGCCCGAGCAGGGCCTCGCAGCCCTCGCCGGAGACGGCGGACACGAGGACGGCGGCCGGACGGGCCAGGAGGGCGTCGGTGCGCCGCTCCTCCTTTTCGTCGGCCTCGAGCCGGTCGGCCTTGTTCCAGACCTCGATGACGCGTCGCGTCTCCATGTCCACGCCCAGGCGCTGGAGCACCTTGCGGACATCGGCCGCCTCGGCGTCGCTGTCGGGGCTGGCGATGTCGCGGACATGCAGGATGACGTCGGCCTCCCGCACCTCCTCGAGGGTGGCCCGGAAGGCCTCGACAAGCTCATGGGGCAGGTCGGAGATGAATCCCACGGTGTCGGACAGCACCACCGGCCGGCCGCCGGGCAGCCGCAGCGTGCGAAGGGTCGGGTCGAGGGTGGCGAAGAGCATGTCCTTCGCCTCGACGCTGGCCGCCGTTAGCCGGTTGAACAGGGTCGACTTGCCGGCGTTGGTGTAGCCCACCAGGGCCACCGAAGGCGCCGGGGCCCGCTGGCGGGCGGCGCGCTGCAGGGTGCGGGTGCGCCGCACGTCTTCAAGCTCGCGCTTCAGACGCCCGATCTTGTCGGCGATGAGCCGGCGGTCGGTCTCGATCTGGGTCTCGCCGGGGCCGCCCATGACCCCGAATCCGCCGCGCTGGCGCTCCAGGTGGGTCCAGGTCCGGACGAGGCGCGAGCGCTCGTAGGACAGCCGGGCCAGCTCCACCTGCAGGCGGCCCTCGCGGGTCCGCGCCCGCCGGGCGAAGATCTCGAGGATCAGGCCCGTGCGGTCGATCACCTTGACCTTCCAGGCCTTCTCCAGGTTGCGCTGCTGGACGGGAGTCAGGCTGTCGTCGACCACCACGACGTCGGCCTCGCAGGCCTCGCAAAGGGCGGCGATCTCCTCGACCTTGCCCGAGCCGAACAGGGTGGCTGGCGTCAGGCGACGCAGGTTGACGACCAGGCTTTCGCGGATCTCCAGGTCCAGGGCCCGGGCCAGGCCCTCGGCCTCTTCCAGGCGGGCGGCGGGACTGCGTCCCTGCCCTCGCCCCTCACGTTCGGGGTGGAGGACAAGCGCGCCCTGGACGGGCGCCTCGCGGCTGGTGCTGTGACCGGTCAATCGGCGTCGTCTTCCTCGTCCGCAGGTTCATAGAGCTGGACCGGCTGGGCGGGCATGATGGTGGAGATGGCGTGCTTGTAGACCAGCTGCGACTGGCCGTCCCGGCGCAGGAGCACGCAGAAGTTGTCGAACCAGCTGACCACGCCCTGCAGCTTCACGCCGTTGACGAGGAAGATGGTCAGGGGGGTCTTGGTCTTGCGGACGCTGTTGAGGAAGGTGTCCTGCAGGTTCTGCTTCTTGTCGCCGGACATGGCTTTTCGCTCTCTTGTGTTGGGCGGGGCGCCTGTCCCCGCCGACGGCCGCTAGATCGCCGCGGCTCTGGCGGTTTCAATATAGAGGCTGCGGAGACGGGTTGCTACGGGGCCGGGGCTCCCGGATCCCACGGGATGACCGTCGATGGCGACCACCGGCATGACCAGGGCGCCAGCGCCGGTGAAGAAGGCCTCGCGGGCGGAGCGCGCCTCCTCCAGGCTGAAGGGCCTCTCCTCGATCCGCAGGTTCTCCGTCCGCGCCACCTCCAGAAGGGTCGCTCGGGTGACTCCCCTCAGGATGTTGGCTCCGGTGTCCCGGGTCACCAGGGCGCCGTCCGCCGTCACGATCCAGGCGTTGGACGAGGCGCCCTCGGTGACAAGCCCCTCGGCGTCGATGAACCAGGCCTCTCCCGCGCCCGCCTCCCGGGCGGCCTGCTTGGCCAGCACGTTGGGCAGGAGGCCGACGGTCTTGATGTCGCAACGGCCCCAGCGGGTCTCCGGGGTGGTCAGTACGCCCACGCCCGAGGCCGCCCGCGCCTCCGCCGCCGCGGGATCGATGCGCTTGACCGTCACCACCACCGCCGGCGGGACTGGCGTGCTGGGGAAGGCATGGTCCCGCGGGGCCACGCCGCGGCTGACCTGCAGGTAGACCAGGCCGTCCTGGATCCGGTTGCGGCGGACGGTCTCCTTCAGGACGGTGGTGAGGGCAGAACGGCTCATTGGCATGTCGATGGAGAGTTCCCCCAGGCTCCGCTCCAGGCGGGCGAAATGGCCCTCCGGGTCACAGAGGCGGCCATCGGACATGGCCCAGACCTCGTAGATGGCGTCGGCCAGCTGGTAGCCC
>CAIMLY010000295.1 GCA_903842425.1 uncultured Alphaproteobacteria bacterium
CCCGCGCGCGTGCTCAGTCGCCAGGCGCCGATCTGCGGGGCGCCGTGATGAGGCTCTGTCGTCATCCTGCTTCCATAACACCGGTTCCGCCGAGGGCAGACCTGAGCCCAGCCCAAGCCGCTGTCCAGCCTCAATTTCGGTCAATTGACCAATTTATGAGGGATGGCTAGGGTTCCGTGCGAAGGAGATTCCCATGGCCCGCGAACTTCGCCTGAACGCCTTCGCCATGAACTGCGTGGGACACCAGGCGCATGGGCAATGGCGTCACCCCCGTGACCGGTCATCGGAGTACCGGACCCTGCAATACTGGGTCGAACTGGCCCGGCTGCTGGAACGCGGCAAGTTCGACGGGCTGTTCCTGGCTGACGTGCTCGGTGTTTACGATGTGTATGAGGGGGGTCCCGAGACGGCCCTCCGGGAAGCGGTGCAGGCGCCGGTGAATGATCCGCTGCTGATCATCCCATCAATGGCGCAGGCGACCGAGCACCTCGGCTTCGCAGTGACCTGCAACCTGTCCCATGAGCCGCCCCTGCCGTTCGCGCGGCGCATGACCACACTCGATCACCTGACGGAGGGCCGGATCGGGTGGAACGTGGTCACCGGCTACCTGGAAAGCGGCGCCAAGGGCGCGGGGCGCGCCGGGCAGGTCGCCCACGACGTGCGCTACGACATCGCCGAAGAGTTTATGCAGATCCAGTACGGCCTCTGGGAACGCAGCTGGGAAGACGGTGCGGTGCGCCGTGATCGCGAGGTAGGCGTCTTCACCGACCCGTCAAGAGTCCACCGCGTGCACCATGACGGGGAATACTTCAGCATCGCCGCCATCCATCTCTGCGAGCCCTCTCCGCAGCGGACGCCGGTTCTCTACCAGGCCGGCTCGTCGCCCAAGGGTACGGCCTTCGCGGCCCGCCATGCCGAATGCGTCTTCGTCGGGGGGAATGATCCCGCCAGGATGAGGGAGGACGTCGCGAGGTTGCGGGCCCTGGCTGCCCAGAACGGGCGGGCGCCTGGCGACATCCTGGTCTTCGCTCTCGCCACGGTGGTCACCGCCGCGACAGACGAGGAAGCTGAAGCCAGGTTCGCGGAGTACCAGGGCTATGTCAGCGAGGCTGGAACCCTCGCGATGATGTCCGGCTGGGCCGGCGTGGACCTCTCAAAGCCCAGGGAAGCCCAGGCGAGCGCAGCCGCCAGCAACGCTATTCAATCCGTGGCTGCGGCGATCGCCGGACCTTCGGCGCCTGCGGACCGCCGCGTCGGCCGGCCCGTCGGACTGGGCGGCGGCGGTCCCGCCATCGTCGGCGGTCCGGGACGCGTCGCGGATGAACTCCAGGCCTGGGCCGAGGAGGCGGATATCGACGGCTTCAACCTAGCCTATGTCGTCATGCCCGAGACCTTCGCCGACATCGTCGAACACCTGATCCCCGAACTCCAGCGGAGAGGCGCCTACAAGACGCATTACGCCCCCGGGACCTATCGGGAAAAGCTCTTCGGCGCGGGGCCTCGCCTCGGCTCTCGCCATCCTGCCGCCGCATACAGGGCGGACTAGGGAATGCGCGCGCCCGGTGCGTCGCGGAGGCTGGACGCCAGGGTGCTTGTGCTGACCTCGGCGGCGATGGCGGCGTTTGCGGCCAACTCCCTCCTCTGCCGCCTGGCCCTTGGGCGCGGCGACATGGACCCCGCCAGCTTCACCCTGGTCCGGCTGGGCGCAGCGGTCCTGACTCTGTGCGCCATCGTCGCCCTGCGGCGAACCACTGGCCCCCTCCGGGGAACCTGGCGCGGCGCCGTGGCGCTCTTCGCCTACGCCGCCGCCTTTTCCTGGGCATATGTCGCCCTTCCGGCGAGTACGGGCGCGCTGCTCCTGTTCGGCGCGGTGCAGGGGACGATGGTGATGGCGGGGCGGCTTCGCGGTGAGCGCCTGGCCAGGATGCAGTGGACGGGATTTCTGGTGGCGCTGGGCGGCCTAATCGTCCTGCTGCTCCCGGGCGTCTCTGCCCCCCCGATCCCCGGGGCCCTGCTCATGCTTGCTGCTGGGGTAGCCTGGGGCGTCTATTCCCTGATGGGCCGTGATGCGGTTGACCCGCTCCCGGAAACGGCTGGCAACTTCCTTCGGGCCTTCCCGATGGCGGTCGCTGCATTCGCCCTGGCCGCTATGACCGGCGCGCACCAGACGATGGACGGCCTGTTGTACGCCGTGCTTTCCGGCGCGGTCGCCTCGGGAGTCGGCTATACGATCTGGTACGCCGTCCTGCCCGCCCTGTCGTCGGTCCAGGCGGCGTCCGTCCAGCTCAGCGTTCCCGTGCTGACCGCCCTCGCCGGGACCCTCGCCCTGGGCGAGAGCCTATCGCTTCGCCTCACCGGCTCCTCGGTCGCCATTCTCGGGGGTATTGCCCTGGTCATTAGGGGTCGGCGCTAGTCGCCCTGAACGCGCGATTAGGGCGCGATCCCAATGCCAGCCTCCTCGGTCCTCAGCTCTAGAGCCGCGCCGACGGCCGTGTGGGAGAGGCCACAGGCGTTCGCATAAAGCCTGACCGGCGGACGTGCTCGCAGAAGGATTAGGCGATCGGGAAGAAAAATGGCGCGCCCGGAACGATTCGAACGTCCGACCCTCAGATTCGTAGTCTGATGCTCTATCCAGCTGAGCTACGGGCGCGCACCGCCTTGCGGCGAGGGCGCGAGAATTAGTCGCACGGGCGGCAAAGCGCAAGCGGGGGGCGGGAGATTCCTTCCCCGGTCAGCCGCGGCGGTCGCGCCATGCGGGGGGGCCTTCGCCGGGCGGGGCGTCGGGCCAGGCCGTCGCCTCGAAGACGCCCCGGGCGACGGCGCGGGCCAGGGTGTCGGCGGCCAGGGCGCCGAGGCGGGCGAGGGCGGCGTCTCCGCCGGTCAGGGGGCGGCGGGCGGTGGAGAGGGCGAAGACCACGTCGCCGTCGAAGGGGGCGTGCACCGGCCGGATGGCGCGGGCCAGGCCGTCCTGGGCCATGACGGCGAGGCGCCTGGCCTGGGCCGGGGTGAGGGCGACGTCGGTGGCCACGCAGGCGATGGTGGTGTTCTGGCGGGCGCCCGCCGGGGGCGGGGCCTTGGAGGGGCCCCACTGGCCGGGGCCGGCGCGCAGGCCGTCGAGGGGCAGGCCCCCGAACTCCCCATCGATCTCGAAGGGGGCGGCCCAGAAGGTGCGGCCGTCCGGGGCGGTGACCGAGCCCCAGCTGTTGACGCAGACCAGGGCCCCCACGGCGCCGTCCGCGGAGAGGACGGAGGCCGAGCCGGTCCCGCCCTTCAGGCCCCCGGCCGCCGCGCCATATCCCGCGCCCGCCGTGCCGAGTTCGAAATCGAGGCCGGCGGCGGCACAGGCCCTGCGCCCAAGTTCGCGATAGGGCGGGTCCTCGCCCCAGGCCTTGTCGCCCCCATTGGCGAGGTCGAAGAGTATGGCTGCGGGCACGACCGGTGAGGGTGGAACGCCGGGCCGATTGGCGAGGCGAAAGCCCCGGCCCCGGGCGCCCAGCCAGGCCACGGCACCATCAGCGGCGGCCAGGCCCCAGACCGAGCCGCCGGACAGGACCACGGCGTCTACCGCCTCCACCAGGTTCTCAGGTGCCAGGGCGTCGGTCTCCCGGGTGCCGGGCCCGCCGCCGCGCACGTCCACGGCGCAGACGGCCCGGTCGTCGGGCAGGATCACCGTCACCCCGGTGCG
>CAIMLY010000296.1 GCA_903842425.1 uncultured Alphaproteobacteria bacterium
AATAAAAACCCCGGCAAGTAAAACATGGTCGGTAGCCACTGTTCCATGGTGGCTCCCGCCGCCGCCCACGTCTCGGGCCAGATCTTCGGCGCCTCGGGCGAGAACATCATCCTCTATTCCCAGCCCCGTCCGGTCGAGACGGTGACCAAGGAAGAGGGCTGGACCGTCCAGACCATCCTGGACGAGGCCGTGCCGAAGATGGCGCCCAAGTTCTTCGACCTGAACCGCGGCCCCCTGCCGGGCAACAACCAGCAGCAGCCTGCTGCGGCCAAGCCGGCGTCCTGAGACCGGCTCCCCGGCCAGGCCCTGACCTGGCCGGGGACGCCGACCGCGGAATCGGCGTCCGAAAACCGCCAGACATTCGCCTCGGATGAGACCATGCTGAGGCCATGGACCTGGATCCCGCCGCCAGCTTTCGCGCCTTCGCCACCCGGGACGTCCGCCTCGACGGGCAGCTTTTCGCGGGCGTCATCACGACCGGAATCTACTGCCGCCCCGTCTGTCCGGCCCGGAAGCCCCGGCCGGAAAATGTGCGGTTCTTCAGTTCGGCGGCGGCCGCGCAGCTTGCCGGATTCCGGCCCTGCCTGCGATGCCGCCCGGAAGCCGCGCCGGAGCTCGGGGCCTGGAACGGGACCGCCAACACCGTCTCGCGCGCCCTCGCCCTGATCGACCTCGGAGCCCTGGACAACGGCGACATGCAGGACCTGGCGGGGCGCCTGGGCGTGGGAGAGCGACATCTCAGACGCCTGTTCCAGGAGCGCCTGGGAGCCTCTCCGGTCGCGGTGGCCCAGACCCGGCGGCTGCACATGGCCCGCCGACTGATCCGGGAGACCGGACTCTCCATGTCAGAGGTCGCCCTCGCCTCCGGCTTCGGCAGCCTGCGGCGCTACAACGAGGCCTTCCGGGCCGCCTGTGGCCGGACGCCCTCCAGCCTGCGCCGCCGCCCCGGCGCAGAGGCGGGCCTGTCCGACGGCGTCACCCTGCGTCTTGCCTACCGACCGCCCTACGACTGGCCCCGGATTCTGGACTTCTTCGCCCAACGGCAGGTGGAGGGGGTCGAGCGGATCGATGGCCAGGCCTATGTGCGGACCCTGGCGGTCGCAGGCGTCGCCGGCGTGGTCCGGGTCGAACCCGGGCGGGGCGACACCCTGTCCGCCAGTCTCTGGTTTCCGGACCTCCGCGTCCTTCCCCGGGTCCTGGCCCAGGTGCGGCGTGTATTCGACCTCGCCCTCGACCCTGAGCCCGTCCTGGCGCACCTGGGCAAGGACCCGGATCTTGGCCCGCTCCTCGCCCGGCGGCCGGGCCTTCGGGCGCCGGGCGCCTGGGACGGCTTCGAAGTGGCGGTCAGGGCCATTCTCGGCCAGCAGGTGTCGGTCGTCGCCGCCCGGGGCCTGGCGGGTCGACTGGCGGAGCGCCACGGCGTTCGCCTCGACTTCGAGCCGGCCCGCCGGTTCGGCCTGGACAGGCTGTTCCCGGGACCGGAGCGCCTCGCCGGCCTCGACCCGGAGTCCCTGCCCATGCCCCGGGCCCGGGGCCGGGCCCTGGCGGCCATCGCCCGCATGACCCTGGAGGACGGCCAGCTGTTCGGCCCCGGCCAGGACCTCGAAAGCGCCGTCCGCAGGCTCACGGCCCTACCGGGGGTCGGAGCCTGGACCGCCCAGTACATCGCCATGCGCGCCCTGCGCGAGCCCGACGCCTTCCCGCACTCGGACCTGGCCCTCCTGAG
The DNA here is from genome assembly GCA_903842425.1 of uncultured Alphaproteobacteria bacterium. Classification (GTDB taxonomy): domain Bacteria; phylum Pseudomonadota; class Alphaproteobacteria; order Caulobacterales; family Caulobacteraceae; genus Phenylobacterium. The sequence goes on from CAIMLY010000296.1 coordinate 1,727, forward strand.
GGCGGCGGCAGACCCGGAAGGTCGCAGGCCCACCCCGGAAGCCCTGCTGGCGCGGGCCGAGGCCTGGCGTCCCTGGCGGGCCTACGCCGCCGCCCACCTCTGGGCAAAGGACGCGGACGCCGCATCCCAAAGCAAAGGACCTGCCGAGTGAAGATCGACGCCCCCGCGCCCCTCCGACTGAGCATCTCGGAAATCGCCTCGCCCCTCGGCTGCATCGAGGTGATCCTCGACGAGGCCGGGATCATCCGGGGCCTGGACTTCGGCTCCGGCCTCCCGCGGATCCGCCAGCGCATGTCGCGCCTCTACCCTGGCCTTGCCCTCAGGGCCGGCGAGGCGCCCCCCCGGGTGGCCGAGGCCCTTGAGGGATACTTCGAGGGCGCCCCGGACGCCCTGGCCCGGCTCGACTGCGCCACCGCAGGGACGCGCTTCCAGGAGCAGGTCTGGACGGCCCTCTGCGACACTCCCCCCGGCGCAACCCGGAGCTATCTCGACATCGCGCTTCAGGTGGGCTCGCCAAAGGCGGTCCGGGCGGTGGGCCTGGCGAACGGATCAAACCCCGTGTCCCTGCTGATCCCCTGCCACCGGGTGATCGGCCGGTCAGGCGCCCTGACCGGCTATGCAGGTGGGCTGGAGCGCAAGGCCTGGCTCCTGGATCACGAAGGCGCTTCCCTGGGGTCGCGGACCCGGCGCCATTCG
>CAIMLY010000297.1 GCA_903842425.1 uncultured Alphaproteobacteria bacterium
CTACTATGTGAAGCCCACCGTCTTCGCCAACGTCACCAACGAGATGACCGTCGCCAAGGAAGAGATCTTCGGGCCCGTCCTGTCGATCCTCGGCTATGACTCCGTCGACCAGGCGATCGATATCGGCAACGACACCGAGTACGGCCTGGCCGCCTATGTGCAGTCCGGCGACCTCGACAAGGCGCGCAAGATCGCCTCCAAGCTGCGGGCGGGCCAAGTGTCCATCAACGGCGGCGGCGGCGACATGATGGCGCCCTTCGGCGGCTACAAGATGAGCGGAAACGGGCGCGAGTGGGGCGACTACGGCTTCCACGAGTTCCTCGAGACCAAGGCTGTCCTGGGCTACGCGCCCCAGGCCGCCGAGTAAGGCCTTCACCGCCCCGGGGCCCGGCTCCGGGGCGGTCGTCCTTCCAGAGACACGACCCGCGACCCTGCCGGACAGCAACGCCATGCCCGAAGCGCACAGCATCGTTCTTCCTGAACTGTCCTGCGCCGCCGATGTGGTGCGGCACCATGCCCGGGCGCGGCCCGACGAGGTCGCCCTGGTCTTCCAGGACGAGCACATCACCTACGCCGAGCTGGACGCCCTGTCCTCGCAGTGCGCCCAGGCCCTGATCGCGGCGGGCGTGAAGCCCGGGGAACGGGTGGGGACACTGGCCCGCGGGAACGCGGACTTCTTCGTCCTCTGGTTCGGCTGCCTGAAGGCCGGCGCCTGCCTCAACCCGGTCAACTGGCGCCTGGCCCCCCCCGAGGTCGCCTTCATCCTGAAGGACGCCGGGTGCCGCCTTTCGGTGGTCGGCGCCGAGTACGCCGGCATGATCGAGGCCCTTGCCGGTGACCTGCCTGACCTGGCGACCCGGATACAGTTCGAGCCCGGGCATTCGCGCTGGCCGGGATTCCGGGACTGGATCGGCGCCTGCCCCGCGACCGACCCCCATCTTCCGATCCGGGCCGATGATGACGTCATCCAGCTCTACACCTCGGGCACCACCGGCCTGCCCAAGGGCGTGCAGCTTACCGAGGCCAACTACGCCGCCTGCTTCCGCAGCGCGAGCGCGGCCTGGGCCCTGATCGAGCCCGGGGACGCCGTCCTCGTCTGCATGCCCCTATTCCACGTCGCCGGGGCCAACCTCGGCATGCTTGGGCTCCTGATGGGCGGTCGCTGCATCGTCATGCGTGAGGTCGATGTCGGCCTGATGCTGCGCCTCTTCGGGGACCATGGCGTGCGCCACGCCTTCCTGGCGCCGGCCATCATCAACATGGTGCTCCAGCATCCCGAGCAGGCTGGGGCCGACCTGTCCCGCCTGGACTACGTCTACTACGGCGCCTCGCCGATCTCGGAGGAGGTGCTGACCCGGGCCCAGGCGCGCTTTGGCTCCCGGTTCATGCAGCTCTACGGCCTGACCGAGACCATCGGCGGCGGATGCTACCTGCCTCCTGAGGCCCATGACCCCGCCCTGGGCAAGCTGCGCTCCTGCGGGCGGCCCTCTCCGGGGTACGAGATCCGGGTGCGCATCGACGACCGCGACGCCGAGGTCGGGGAGGTCGGAGAAATCGAGATCCGCTCGGAAGGCATCATGAAGGGCTACTGGAACCGGCCCGACGCCACCGCCCAGTCCATCGACGCAGAGGGCTGGTTCCGGTCGGGTGACGCCGGCTTCTTCGACGGCGACGGCTATCTCTTCATCCACGACCGGGTGAAGGACATGATCGTGACCGGTGGCGAGAACGTCTATCCCGCAGAGGTCGAGAACGCCCTGATGTCCCACTCCGCCGTCGCCGACGCCGCCGTGATCGGCGTGCCGGACGACCGATGGGGCGAGGCGGTCAAGGCCATCGTCGTTCTTCGCCCGGGCGCCGTGGCCGAGCCCGAGGCCATCATCGCCCACTGCCGGACCCTGATCGCCGGCTACAAGGTTCCGAAGACCATCGATTTCACGGACGTCCTGCCGCGCAATCCCTCCGGGAAGGTCCTGCGGCGGGAGCTTCGCGAGCCCTACTGGCGGGACCGCGAGCGCCGGGTCGGCTGACCCGCCAAACGCCAGCAGGAGGCGCACCCATGGATCCGCATTTCAAGGCCATGCTCGAGGCCGAGGCCGCCGCCGCCGCGGGCCAGGAGGCGCCGCCCCTCGACAGCCTGCCGCCGGACATGGTCCGCGCCGGCTACGTCATGCAGCGCACGAGCCAGAACACCCAGGCGCCGAAGGACGTTGCGGTCCGCGACCTCCAGGTCGACGGCGGCGCAGGTCCCGTGGGCGCCCGGCTCTACACGCCGGCGGGCGCGCCTGCGACCACTCCCGGCCTCGTCTATTTCCATGGCGGCGGCTTTGCGATCGGCAACCTGGAGACCCATGACGGCCACTGCCGTCGCCTCGCCGCCTACTCCGGCTGCCGGGTGCTGGCGATCGACTACCGGCTCGCCCCGGAGAACCCCTTCCCGGCCAGCCATGACGACTGCCTGGCCGCCACCCGCTGGGCCTTCGACCATTCCGCGGAGATCGGGTTCGACCCCGCCCGCATGGGCGTGGGCGGCTGTTCGGCGGGGGGTAACCTGGCCGCGTCCATCGCCATCGACCTCAAGGCCGATCCGGCGCGCCGGCTGGTCTTCCAGATGCTGCTCTATCCCTACATCTGCCCCGAGGTCGAGACCGAGAGCCGCAGGCGCATGGATGGCCCCCTCCTGACCAAGGCCGCCCTCGACTGGTTCGTGAAGTGCCTGGCCGCCGAAGGGCATCCGCAGATCGACCGCGTGATCCTGGGTTCCCGGGTGGATGTCTCGGCGACCCCCGCCGCCTATGTGGTGACCGCTGGCTACGACCCCCTCCAGGACGAGGGCAGGGACTACGCCCGGCGGCTGGAGGCGGCGGGCGTGCCTGTGCGTCATGTCCACTATCCGGACCTTCTGCACGACTTCTACATCATGGGCGATGTCTCGCCCGCGGTGGAGACGGCGGCGCGCGAAGCGGCGGCGGCCATGAAGGCCGTCTTCTCCTGACCCCGGCGGGGGCTCGCCCCCGGCCTCGCTTCAGTGGCCGGAGGGCGGCGGCCCGGTGAAGGCGGTCCCGAGCCTGTCCCTGACCTTCTGGCTCCAGGCCAGAACGGCCATGCCCACGGCGGCGGACAGGACAGAGCCCCCGATCACCCCCAGGCGGACGGCGCTCTGGGCCGTCGGGTCCTCGGAATCAAAGGCCAGGGCCCCGATGAACAGGCTCATTGTGAAGCCGACGCCGCAGAGCAGGGCGCAGCCGTAGAGTTCGGCCCAGTTCGCGTCGGTCGGCCGCCGGGCGAGCCCGAGCCGGATGGCGAGGGCGGAGGCGCCGAACACCCCGATCTGCTTGCCGATGAAGAGGCCGGCGGCGACGCCGAGGGCGATGGGGCTGAGCAGGTTGTCCGCCGAAAGGTCGCTGAACGAGAACCCCGCCGCGGCGAAGGCGAAGACCGGCATGATCCCGTAGGCCACGTAGGGGTGAAGGCCGTCCATCATCTGCTTGAGCATGCCGCGCTCGCCCGGGCGACGCGGTTCGATGGGGATGGTCATGGCGGCGGCGACGCCGGCGATCGAGGCGTTTACCCCGCTCTCCAGGGTGAAGGCCCAGACCAGGAAGGCCAGGACCGCGAAGAGGAGGTAGGGAGACCGCTTCCAGCGCGCCGCGAGGGCCATGGCGCCGAGCATGACGCCCGCGCCCATCAGGGCGACGAGGTCGATATGGTCTGTGAAGAGGGTGGCGATCAGGACCACGGCGCCCAGGTCGTCGGCGATGGCCAGGGTCAGCAGGAAGGTGCGCAGGGCGGGCGGCAGGCGCGGTCCCGCAATGGCGAGGGCGGCCAGGGCGAATGCTATGTCTGTCGCGACCGGGGCCGGCCAGCCCTCGACGGCGCCGCCGGCGCCCATGTTGAACGCCAGGTAGACGAGCGCCGGCGCCACCATCCCGCCCAGGGCGCCCAGGACCGGCAGGGCCAGCTTTCGCGGGTTGGACAGTTCGCCGCGGAGGATCTCGTACTTGATCTCCAGCCCGACGACGAAGAAGAAGACCGTCATCAGGCCGTCCTTGATCCACTTCAGGACGGTCTTGGTGATCTCGATGTCGCCGACCTGGAAGGTCAGGGGATGCTTGATCAGGCCAAAGTAGCTGGCGGACCAGGGCGAGTTGGCGAGCAGGATGGCCAGTGCGGCCGCCAGCGCCAGGAAGACGCCTGAGGCGGCTTCGGTCTTCAGGAAGTCGAGGGTGATCTTGCGGCTCATGCCCTTCGGTTAACACGCGCGCACGGATTGGCAAGGATCAGGTCTTGCAGCCGGCCGCGGGGCCGGTCATCTCACCGGCATGCCCATCTCTGCGGACTACCGTCCCGACCCCCGCCTCCCGATCCTCGGCGCCGATTTTGCGGACCCGGTGACGGCGGCGGACTTCCCGAGCCTCAGGCTGCGCTGGCGCAATGACCGCGCCTCCGCCACCGTTGGCCTCGGGGCGCTGACGGACGCCGGGTGGTTGGCCCACTTCGGACGCTTCGAGCCCCTCCCCGGCAACCTGCCCGGGCCCCTGGCCCAGCGGTATCACGGCCACCAGTTCCGCGTTTACAATCCCGAGTTGGGGGATGGACGGGGCTTTACCTTCGCCCAGCTGCGCGAGGCGGGGACCGGGCGGCTCCTGGACCTGGCCACCAAGGGATCAGGCGTCACGCCCTGGTCCCGCAGCGGCGATGGCCGGCTGACCCTCAAGGGCGGCGTGCGCGAGGTGCTCGCCGCCGGACTGCTCGAGGCCCTGGGCGTGCCGACCTCCCGGGCCTTCTCCCTGATCGAGACCGGCGAGGCCCTGGTCCGGCAGGACGAGCCCAGCCCAACGCGCTCCGCCGTCCTGGTTCGCCTCAGCCACAGCCATATCCGGTTCGGGACCTTCCAGCGGCCGGCGGCGCTGGAGCGCCCGGACCTGGTCCGCAAGCTGGTGGACTACACCCTGGACATCTATTTCCCCCACCGGGCCGGCGAGGCGGATCCGGGCGTGGCGCTTCTCGGGGAAGCCTGCCTGGGCGCGGCGCGCCTCACAGCCGCCTGGATGGCTGCGGGTTTTGTGCATGGGGTGCTCAACACCGACAACATGAACATCACCGGCGAGAGCTTCGACTACGGGCCCTACCGGTTCCTGCCCCACAACGATCCCAACTTCGTGGCCGCCTATTTCGACCATTCCGGCCTCTACAGCTTCGGCCGCCAGCCCGAGGCGGTGTTCTGGAACCTGCGCCAGCTGGCGGGCTGCCTGCTCATGGCCGGGTCCCCCGAAGACGGCCTGGTGGAGGTCCTGAACGGCTTTGGCGACCTCTACCGCGCGGCCCTGGCCGGCGCGGTCCTGAAGCGTCTTGGGCTTGTGTCCCGGGGCGGGGAGGCGGACAGCCGGCTGGTGAACGCCGCCTTCCGTGCGCTTGCGGCCGGCGGCCCTGACATCCGCTGGGAGCCTTTCTTCTTCGACTGGTTCTGCGGCGACGAGGCCCGGGCCCTCGCGGGTCCGCGGGGCGGGATCTACCAGCGGGAGGACTTCGTCGACTTCCGGCGCGAGATGGCGGCTGCGGAACCGGATCGACCTGAAAGGCTGGACCATCCGCTGTTCGGGCGGGATGAGCCCGTCGAGCTGCTGATCGACCGGATTGAAGCCCTGTGGGCGACGATCGCGGCGGACGACGACTGGTCGGGGTTCGACGCGATGATGGACGAGATTGAGGTCGCCCGGACCGGCTGGGGCCTTCAGCCCGCCTGAGCCGCAGGACGCGCCGCCCTCTGGGCCAGGATGACCCCGGTCAGGGCGATGGCGCCGCCCAGCATCTGGCCTGGCCCGAAGACCTCTGCGAACAGCACCCAGCCGAGGATCGCCGCGACCACCGGCTGGACCAGGACGACCACGGAGGTCACGGAGGCCGGCAGCCGGCCCAGCGCCCAGGCGATGGAGCCCTGGCCGGTGACGTGCATGACGCCCAGCCCGATGCAGGCCGCCCACCCTCCGGCGGTCGCCGGCAGGAGGGGTTCGCCGAGCAGGCCCGCCGCGATCAGCAGCAGGGGCGCCGCAGTGAGGCTGGACCAGAACATCACCTGGGCCGCGCCCCGGGTCTGGCGGGCTCTCTGCACGGCGAGGAAGTAGAGGGCGTACCAGATTGCGGTCATGGCCGAGAAGGCGTCGCCGAGGGGCGGGTTGACGCCGGGCAGCCCCGGGTCCCGCGCCAGGGTCATCATGCAGGCCCCGCCCACGGCCAGGGCGACGGCGGCCAGGAAGAGGGGCCGGACCTTCTCGCGGAACACCAGCCAGGCCACGCCGGTGACGATGACGGGCGTCAGGTTGGAGAGGATGGTCGCCTTGGCCACAGAGGTCAGGGCGATGCCATAGTGCCAGAAGGCCAGGTCGAGGGCGAAGGCGGCGCCGGCAAGGGCCAGGACCCATCCCGCGGGCCCCACGCCGCCGCTCTCACGCCGGGCGATCAGGGCCAGGAGGGGCAGGGCGAAGAGCATGCGCCAGAATCCGATCGCGGCGGGGCCGGAGTCCGCCAGCCGCACCAGGATCGGGGCGAGGCCAATGATGCAGGCTCCGGCCAGCAGCACGATCATCGCCGTCCGGCGCCCGGCGCCTGTGGCTTCGGCGGCGTCAGTCAAGGTCAAGCTCCGCGATCAGCCGGGCGGGCGTGACGCCCCGCTCCCGGAGCGCCTGAAGGGTCTCGGCACGGTCCCGCTTGGCGTAGCGCTTTCCGTCCTCGCCGACCAGCAGGCGATGGTGGTGGTAGGTGGGGGCGGACAGGCCAAGCAGGGCCTGGAGCAGGCGCTGGACGTGGGTCGCGCCGAAGAGGTCGCACCCGCGGACCACCGTGGTGACCCCCTGGAAGGCGTCGTCCACCACAACGGCCAGGTGGTAGGCCACCCCGATGTCCCTGCGCGCCAGGACGATATCCCCTGCCGAGCCGGGCAGGACGGCCTGGCGGCCGGTCTCGCCCGCCGGGCCCGACCCGGTCTCCAGGAAGTCCAGTGCGCCGGTCCGACCCGCGGCCGCGCGGGCGTCGAGACGCCAGGCGAAGGCCTCGCCGGTCTCAAGGCGACTCCTCTCGTCCCTCTCCGGAAGGCGCTCGCCGAAGAAGACAGTCTCTTGCCCATGAGGCGCGCGGGTCATGGCCTCGGCCACCTCGCGCCGGGTGCGGAAACAGCGATAGGCCAGGCCCTGTTCCGCCAGGCGGTCCAGCGCCGCCTGGTAGGCCGCCCCGCGTCCGGACTGGCGCAGGACCGGGCCATCCCAGGTCAGGCCCAGCCAGGCCAGGTCCTCGATCACGCCGGCCTCGAACTCCGGTCTGCAGCGGATTTGGTCGATGTCCTCGATCCGGAGCCTGAATTCGCCCCTTGCCGCCTTGCAGGCGCGCCAGGCCGTCAGGGCGGAGAAGGCGTGTCCCCGGTGCAGGCGCCCGGTGGGCGAGGGCGCGAACCTGAAGACCGGACCTGACATGCGGACCGGTCAGCTCGCCTTGGCGGCGGGTCCTGAGTGGAACAGTTTCAACTGGCTGAGGACCGACCGCAGGAAGGCCTCTTCCCCGCCGAGATGCGCCTTGAGGGGTTCGAATTCCTTGAAGGCCACCATCTCCGCCAGACCATGTGCAGCGCACCAGACGGCCGTGGCTGCAAGCTCCAGGCCCATCTCGTCCTTCGGGTCGATCCCGGACTCGACCAGGGTGTCGCACACCAGCCGGTAGGCGCCTTCCTCGCGCAGCTTCTCCGGCATGGTCTCGTGGGTCTTGCTGCAGTCGAACATCACCCGGTAGACGGCCGGATTGGCCCGCGAGAACCGGACGTAGGCGACGCCAAGGGCGACCAGCC
>CAIMLY010000298.1 GCA_903842425.1 uncultured Alphaproteobacteria bacterium
AGGGCTCGACCACGAGGGCCTTACCCAGCTCTTCCATGACCACCATGTTCTCGGTGTAGCCGCCGCCCAGGCCGCCGAGGGCCTCGGGGAAGGCCGCGCCGAGGATGCCGAGCTCGTCGGCGAAGGCGCTCCAGACGTCCGGACGCCAGAAGGGCTCGCGCCCCAGGGCCGCCCGGCGCTGGTCGAAGCCGTAGTTGTCGGCCAGGTAGCTCGCGACCGTGTCGCGGAGCATCGACTGTTCTTCGGTGAAGCTGAAATCCATGTGTGTCCCGCCCGGGGCCGCAGCCCCTCCTGAGTGTCCCTAGGGTTCTTTAGAGGCCCAGCACCATCTTGGAGATGATGTTGCGCTGGATCTCGTTGGAGCCGCCATAGATCGAGGTCTTGCGGCCGTTGAAGTAGTCGCCGGCCAGGCCGAGGGCCTGACGGGGTCCGATGCCGGAATTGTGGCCCGCCTCGCCGAGGAAGGGCGCCCCGTAGTGGCCGGCGGCCTCCAGGGCCAGTTCCTGGAGCCGCTGCTGGATCTCGGTGCCCTTGATCTTGAGGATCGAGCTTTCCGGGCCGGGGCCCTTGCCGCTGGACTCGCCGGCCAGGGTCCGAAGCTCGGTGAACTCCAGGGCCGTCAGGTCGATCTCCAGCTCGGCCACCTTGCGGCGGAAGAAGGCGTCCTGGATCAGGGCCCCGCCGGCGTCCGCCAGTTCGGTGGAGGCCATCTGGCGCAGGCGCTCCAGGCCGCGCTTGGACCGGGCGACGCCGGCGATGCCGGACCGTTCGTGGGCCAGCAGGGCCTTGGCGCAGGTCCAGCCCTGGTTCTCGTGGAAGACCCGGTTCTCGACCGGGACCTTCACGTTGTCGAGGAAGACGTCATTGACCTCATGGCCGCCCTCGAGGGTGGTGATGCGGCGGACCGAGATGCCCGGGCTCTTCATGTCGATGAGCAGGAAGGAGATGCCCGACTGCGGCTTGGCGTCCGGATCGGTGCGGACCAGGAAGAAGCCCCAGTCGGCGTGCTGGCCGAGGGTGGTCCAGGTCTTCTGGCCGTTGACGATGTAGTATTCCTTGCCGTCGTCACCGGTGACGCGCTCGGCCCGGGTCTTCAGGCTGGCGAGGTCGGAGCCGGAGCCCGGCTCGGAATAGCCCTGGCACCACCAGACCTGGCCGTCGCGGATGCCGGGAAGGAACTTCTGCTTCTGCTCCTCGGTGCCGAAGGTGTAGAGCACCGGCGCCAGCATGGAGACGCCGAAGGGCAGGACCCCGAGGGTGTCGGCCCGGGCCTGCTCCTCGGACCAGATGTACTTCTGGGTGGGGGTCCAGCCCGTGCCGCCCAGCTCGACCGGCCAGGAGGGAACCGCCCAGCCCTTCTTGGCCAGGATCCGGTGCCAGGACAGGTAGTCTTCCTTGCCGAGGGTCTCGTCGCGTTCCTGTTTCTCGCGCAGCGCCTTGGGATAGTTTTCGGCGATGAAGGTGCGGACCTCCAGGCGGAAGGCGTTGTCCTCGGGGGAGAAATCCAGGTTCATGAGAAAGCTCCGGCGTGTGGCGCGGAGATACGCGCCGTTCCGCCGCTCCACATAGGTGAAGGACCGGCGGTTGAAAAGCGGCCCGCAGCCGTCGTCAGGGCAGCTTCATGCGAAAGACGAGCAGGATGCGCCCGCCGCGGATCCGCCGGTCGTCCGGCGCCACACGGGTGTTGCGCGCAAGCTGCAGGGCGAAGGCCCCCACATTGGCGCCCGCGGGGTCCTCGGAGACCAGCCGGCAGTCCTCCAGCCGCCCCCCGGCGATCACCCGGCAGTCCACGGACGCCCGCCCCTGCCCCGGATCGCGGGGTTCGGCGGCGGCGAGGAGCAGAAGCGAAAGGAACAGCATGCGGGACTTGTAGCGCGACCCGGGACCGGCGAAGACTGGCGATGTGACCGACGGAGGCCGAAAGTGGCGAAGAGCGAACAGGATCAGGCCCCGGCCCCGGTGCGCACCCCCTGCATCAAGGTCTGCATCGTCGACGGCGAGAGCGGGCTCTGCATGGGCTGCTATCGCCGGCTCAACGAGGTCGCCGGCTGGTCCCGGATGACGCCCGACGCCCGCGACGCCGTCATGGCTGAATTGCCGGCCCGCCGCAGCCTGATCCGCCCCGAGAAGCTGGCCATGTTCTCCTGAGCACGGGCCCTGACCCCGAAGACATGACAAGGAGCCGCAAGTGATGAACAGGCGAAACCTGCTGGCGGCCCTCGCCGCCCTCGCCGCTGCGCCCGCCGCGGCCCAGACGTCGGCCAGCGACGGAATGAGGATCATCCTCGTCGGCACCTCCGGGCCCCTGCCCGTCCGGGACCGCGCCAAGCCCTGCATCGCCATCCAGGCCGGCGGCGCCCTGTACCTCGTGGATGTCGGTCCGGAGTCGACCGAGAACATGATGTCCTGGCGCCTGCCGGTGGGCGCCGCCCGGGCCGTCTTCCTCAGCCACCTGCACTCGGACCACATCGGCGACCTTGGCGAGTTCAACATGCAGAGCTGGGTCCAGGGCCGGGAACGTCCCCTGGCCCTGGTCGGTCCCGCCGGCGTCGACAAGGCGGCCAGGGGGTTCAACCTGGCCTACGAGAACGACCATGTCTTCCGCCGGGCCCACCACGAGCGCGACGGCTTCGCCTTCCCGATCGCCGCCGGCCTCATCGAGCCCCGGGTGATCCGCATCCCGGCTGGCGCCCCCACCGCCGTCGCCTGGCGGGACGGAGACCTGACCGTGACGGCCATCCGGGTCTCGCACGATCCCGTCAGCCCCGCCTTTGGCTACCGCTTCGACTACCGCGGGCGGTCGGTCTCGATCAGCGGCGACACCCAGAAGTGGCCCGCCTTCGCCGAGGCCTCGAAGGGCGTCGACGTCATGCTCCACGAGGCGCAGAACGACGGCATGACCCGCCAGCTCTCGCAGGCCCTGAAGGGCATGGGCAACGCCCGGACCAGCGCCATGATGGCCGACACCCTGAGCTACCACACCACCCCGGTGGAGGCGGCCGACATCGCCCGGATGGCGGGCGCGAAGCGCCTTGTCCTCTATCACCTGACCCAGGCCGGCCTGCCCATCTTCACGCCGGAGGCCTTCACCCGCGGGATGAATGACGGCGGCCCGCTCGACTGGCGCCTGGCGAAGGACGGGATGACCATCGACCTTCCCACCGGCAGCGGCGAGATCCGCTTCGGCCAGCTCTGAGCCGGCGCCCCGGAGGCGGCGTTCATAACCGGCTAACCATCCCCCACTAGCGTGCCGGCGTCGGGAAACCCTCCGGAGACGCCACGGGGATGCACAGGAAGGCCGTGATCGCCCTCGCCGCCGCCGTGGCGGCCGTGGCTGCGGGCCAGGCCGTGGTCGCCCTGGCCCCCGCCGTCCGCGCCTCCGCTGCGACCCTCTCGCCCACTGTCGGCGAGGGTCCGGGTCCAGCGGCCGTGGCCATGGACAAGGACGGCCACTACTGGGCCCAGGCCCAGGTCAATGGCCAGTCCGTCCGCATGCTGGTGGACACAGGCGCCACCGTGGTCTCCCTCACCGCCGCGGACGCCCGCCGTGTGGGCCTCGATCCCGACGCCCTGACCTATGGCCTGAAGGTGGCGACCGCCGCCGGCGAGGCCCGCGCCGCCCGGATCACCCTGGCCTCCGTGGCCGTCGACGGGGCTGAGGTCCGCAATGTGGACGCCCTGGTCCTCGACCGGGATACCGACGCCTCCCTGCTGGGGATGAGCTATCTCAGCCGGCTGTCAGGCTTCGATGCCAACCGCGAGACCCTGCGCCTCCACCCC
>CAIMLY010000299.1 GCA_903842425.1 uncultured Alphaproteobacteria bacterium
CGACGCCGGGGTCCGCGACCTCGCCTCCCGGGGCGTCGCCGTCGAGTGGTCCGGAAAACGGCTGTCCGGCTATCCCTTCCGCCTGAACCTGGACTTGGCCGACCTGCGGTTGGAGGCCGGGACCTGGGCGGTCCGGGTCCCGCGGTTCGAGGCCCAGGCCTTCCTCCACGCCCCCCGGTCCTGGCTGGCGGCGGCGCCCGGGGGACTGACGGTCTTCCGGCCGGAGGGCGGTGGGCTTGAGGTGCGCGGGCGACGCCTGCTGTCCAGCCTGGTCCTGCCCCGGTCCGCCCCCCCGAGGCTCTCCGCCGAGGGGCTGGACCTGTCCTTCTCGCCCACCCCCGGCGCCCGGCCCTTCGCCCTTGCCTCGGCGGAGCGGCTGGAGGCTCACCTGCGCCCCGGCCCGGAGGACCGCGCGGCGGTCTTCCTGCGACTGGAGGCGGGCGTCCCCACGCCGGGCCGCCTGCTCGCCGACCTCGGAAGCGGCGGCGCCGTCTCGGCGGCGGTGGATGCCCGGCTGGACCAGGCCGCCGCCCTGCGGGGCGGGACCCCGGCCCGGGCCCTGGCCGCCTGGAGCGCGGCGGGGGGACGGCTTGAACTGAACGAGGCGGGCCTGACCGCCGGCCAGACCCGGCTGTCCCTCGAGACAACGGGCCTGAAGGCCGGCGCCGACGGACGCCTGGAGGGCCGGGTGACGGTCACCGCGGCGCGGGCGCCGGCGCTCCTGGCCACCCTGGCCCGGCACGGCGTCCTGTCGCCCAGGGAGGCCGCAGGCGGCCTGGCCGCCGCTCTCCTGCTGGGCAAGGGTCGCGGAGACGATGTCCGGCTTGACCTGGACCTGTCCGGCGGCCGGGTCCAGCTGGCCCGCTAGGCGGGGATCAGGCGGCCCGGCGCACCTTCGGAGCCGGGTTTGAGAAGCGCATGACCCCGTCCTCCAGTCCCGAGAACCTCAGGGAAGCCAGGTCCAGGGCGTAGTTCTGGTGCAGCTTCCAGGGCGCCGTCACGCCCTGCCGGGGGAAGTCGCCGATCGCGCGCTGGACGTAGCCCGAGGTGAAGTCCAGCCAGGGTGCGGTCTCCGGGGTCTCACCCTGGAGGACCGGAGTGCACTGGCGCAGGCCCTTGCGGCGCATGTGGTTCAGCAGCCGGCAGACATATTCGCAGGTCAGGTCGCACTTCAGGGTCCAGGAGGCGTTGGTGTAGCCGAAGGCCGAGGCGAGGTTTGGCACGTTCGAGTACATCATGCCCTTGTAGCTGAGGGTGTCCGCCGGCTTGACCGGGGCGCCGTCCACCGTCAGGGCGACGCCGTTCATGGCCTCCAGCCTCAGGCCGGTGGCGGTGACGACGATGTCGGCCGCCAGCTCTGCGCCTGACTTCAGCTTCAGGCCGGTCCCGGTGAAGGTCTCGATCTCGTCGGTGACCACCGAGGCGGAGCCGGCCTTCAGGGCCTGGAAGAAGTCGCCGTCGGGGGCCAGGCACAGGCGCTGGTCCCAGGGATTGTAGCGCGGCGAGAAGTGGGTCTCGACGTCGAAGTCCGGGCCCAGGGTCTGGCGCACCTGGCCGACGATGGCCTTCTTCACCTGGTCAGGCTTGCGACGGGCAAGGCGGTAGAAGACCATGCCCATCAGGACATTGCGCCAGCGGATCAGCCCGTAGGCCAGGGTCTCGGGCAGCAGTCGCCTGAGCTTCAGGGCCAGGGCGTCCTCGCCGGGCCGGCCGACGATGTAGGTGGGCGAGCGCTGCAGCATGGTCACGTGGCCGGCGGTCCGGGCCATCTCGGGGACCAGGGTCACCGCGGTCGCTCCGGAGCCGATCACCACCACCCGCTTGCCGGAATAGTCCAGGTCCTCGGGCCAGGCCTGCGGATGGATGATGCGCCCGCCGAACCGGTCCATCCCCGGGAAGTCCGGGGTGTAGCCGCCGGCGTAGGAGTAGTAGCCGCCGCAGAGGAAGAGGAAGTTGCAGGTGAAGGCGGCCGGACCGTCCGGGGTCTCGGCGCTGACGGTCCAGAGGGCGTCCTCGGTGGACCAGGCGGCGCCGGTGACGCGGTGGCCGAACCGGATGCGGCCTTCGATCCCCTCGTCCCGGGCGGTGTCACGGATGTAGCGCAGGATGGACGGCCCGTCGGCGATCGCCTTGGCCTCGGTCCAGGGCCGGAAGGAATAGCCCAGGGTGTACATGTCGGAGTCCGAGCGGATGCCCGGATACCGGAACAGGTCCCAGGTGCCGCCAATGGACTGCCGGCCCTCGAGCAGCAGGAAGCTGCGGTCGGGACAGTCCGTCTTCAGGTGCCGGGCGGCGCCGATGCCGGACAGGCCGGCCCCGATGATGACCACGTCGACATGGGTCGCTGCACTGATTTCCGCCATCTCGTCCCCCGGGGCTGACCGCATCTCGGCGCGCCTGTCATGACGACGGGGCGGGGCGGGCGCAAGCGTCTTGCCGCCCTGCGGCCCGGGTCCTAGCCTTGCACCGTCCCTTCGAGGTGTCCGAGATGTTCCGCCGCCCGCTCCTGGCCCTCGCCCTGGCCCTGTCCCTGCCCGCTGCGGCGCCCGCCGCCACGACGCCCTCCGGGGTCAGGATCACCGCTTCGGCGACACCCTCGAAGGAGGGGCTCCGCTGGCGCGAGACCGTCCGCCGGGTGACCATCGTGCGGGACGACTGGGGCGTCGCCCACATCCGCGGCAAGACCGACGCCGACGCCGTCTTCGGCATGATCTACGCCCAGGCCGAGGACGACTTCCCGCGGATAGAGGCCAACTACCTCACCGCCCTGGGCCGCCTGGCCGAGGCCGAGGGCGAAGGCGCCCTGATGCAGGACCTCCGGGCCCGGCTCTATGTCGACCCGGAAACCCTCAAGGCCCATTACGCCAAGAGCCCGCCATGGCTGCGGAAGCTGATGGACGCCTGGGCGGACGGCCTGAACTACTACCTCGCCATGAACCCCCGGGTTCGCCCCAAGGTGCTGACGCGGTTCGAACCCTGGATGGCCCTGAGCTTCTCCGAGGGCAGCATCGGCGGCGACATCGAGCGCATTTCCCTGGACGGCCTGGCGGAGATGTACTCCGACCGCCCCCGGGTCCTGGCCAGCGCCGCCCCGGTAGGGCCCGAGGAGCCCCGGGGATCCAATGGCATCGCCATCGGTCCGTCCCGGGCCTGGGGCGGCCGCCCCCTGCTGCTGATCAACCCGCACACCAGCTTCTATTTTCGCGCCGAGCAGCAGGTGACCTCGGACGCCGGGCTCAACGTCTATGGCGCGGCGACCTGGGGCCAGTTCTTCATCTACCAGGGCTTCAATCCGCGGGTGGGCTGGATGCACACCTCCAGCGGAGTGGACTCCGTCGATGAGTTTGCAGTGCAGGTCTTCGACAGAGGCGGCAAGCTGACCTACCGGTACGGCGCCGGGGAGCGGCCGGTGACCACACGGACGATCGCCGTTCCCTGGCGAACCCCCCAGGGCGCCCTCGTGCAGAGCACCTTCCGGGTCCACTTCACCCACCACGGGCCGGTCGTCCGCCGGGAAGGGGACCGCTGGGTCGCCTTCGCCATGATGAACCGGCCGGTGGAGGCCCTCAGCCAGTCCTTCCTGCGCACCCGGGCCCGCAATTTCGACGAGTTCATGAAGGCGGCGGCCCTGGCCGGGAATTCGTCGAACAACACCCTCTACGCCGACGCCGACGGGGTCATCGCCTACCTGCACCCCCAGTTTGTTCCCAGGCGGGACGACCGGTTCGACTACGCGCGGACGGTCGACGGATCGGACCCGGCGACGGACTGGAAGGGTCTGCACGCCCTGTCCGAACTGCCCGGCGTCACGTCCCCCAGGGGCGGATGGGTCTACAACACCAATGACTGGCCCTGGACCGCGGCGGGACCGGAGAGCCCGCGGTGGGACCGCTTCCCCCGCTACATGGACACGGTGGGTCCCAACCCCCGGGGCGTCAACGCCGTCCAGTTGCTGGAGGCTGGGCAGACCTTCACCCTCGACACCCTGGTCCAGGGCGCCTTCAACACCCGCCTGCCTGCCTTCGAGGCCCTCCTGCCGGGCCTCGAGGCGGCCTGGGACGCCACGCCGGGCGCGGACCCACTGCGCCTGAAGCTGGCCGAGGACATCCGCCTGCTGCGGGGCTGGAACCGGCGCTGGTCGGCGACGTCCGAGGCCCTGACCCTGGCGGTCTTCTGGGGCGACCTCCTCTGGCCGGAGGCCGAGGCGGTGGCGAGGAAGGAAGGCCTGAGCGTCTGGGAGGCCATGGCCAGCCGCATCCCCGCCCGACGCAAGCTGGAGGCCCTCTCCGAAGCCTCCGACCGGCTCCAGTCCGACTTCGGGACCCGACAGGTCCCCTGGGGCGAGGTGAACCGCTTCCAGCGCCGCACCGGCGACATCCGCCAGGACTTCAGCGACGCTGCGCCCAGCCTCGCCGCGCCCTTCCCCTCGGCGCGATGGGGCGCCCTGGCCTCGTTCGGCGCCCGCCGGCCCGAAGGCCAGAAGCGGTTCTACGGAAGCAGCGGCAACAGCTTCGTCGCGGTGGTGGAATTCGGACCCCGAGTCCGGGCCCGGGCGGTGACGGCGGGCGGCGCCGCCAGCTCGCCCTCATCGAAGCACTTCACCGACCAGGCGCCCCGGTACCTGAGCGGCGACCTGCGGCCGGTCTACTTCTGGCCCGACGAGATCAAGGGCCACGTGGCGCGCACCTACCGCCCGGGGCAGTAGCGCGGTATTGCGCCACCCGGCGCAATGACCTATCGCCCAAGCCTCCAGAACGCCGGGACCCCGATGGACGCCTCCGAACCCAAGCCGACCGCACGCACCCTCGAGGCCGTGCGCGCACGCCTGGACGTGGTGGACCGGCGCCAGCTGGAGCTCATCGACGAGCGGGCGGCCCTGGCCGGCGAGGTGGCGGCGGCCAAGGCGGCGGCTGGCGAGGGCGGGCGCTTCGCCCTGCGTCCGCCGCGTGAGGCCGAGGTCCTGCGCAACCTCCTGGCCCGTCCGCGCAAGGCCGCGCCCGCCGGCCTGATCGTCCGGATCTGGCGCGAGCTCATGAGCGACAGCCTGTCGCGGCAGGGGCCCTATCACGTCAGCGTCTATGGCGGCCAGACGCCCGACGGGGTCCGCGAGGCGGCCCGCATGCGGTTCGGGGCCGCGCCGCCCTTCACCGCCGTCAGCCGTCCCGAAGACGCCATCGCCGCCGCCCGGACGCCGGGCGGGGTGGCGGTCCTGGCCCTCGACTCCCGGACGCCCTGGTGGGGCCGCCTGCTGGCTGAGCCGGCCTTGCGCGTCTTCGCCGCCCTGCCCTGCCTGAACGCCTGGGGCCGGCCCACCGCCCTCGCCGCGGCCGAGGTGGAGATCGGCCCGACGGGCGGCGACCGCACCTACTGGGTCACCGACGCCCCCGGCCCGCCGGGACGGCTGGTCGAGACCCTCAGCAAGGACGGCGTCGCAGCCGAGCTGCTGGCCGACGCCGGCGGCCTGCGCCTATTTGAGCTGGTGGGCTACTACCAGTCCGACGATGCGCGCCTCGCCCGGGCGCCCGGGCGCCTGACCGGCGTGATCGGCGCGGCCTCGGCGCCGCTGGACCTCTGAGGAGACGCCATGACCGACCGTCCCCAGCCCAAGCCCGGCATCCTGGACATCTCGCCCTACAAGCCCGGCAAGGCCGCGGTGGAGGGCGTGGCGAACCCGCTCAAGCTTTCGGCGAACGAGAACATCCTCGGCTCCAGCCCGGAGGCCAAGGCGGCCTTCGTCTCGGCCATGGATGAGCTGCACCTCTATCCGGACGGTCGCTGCAACGCCCTGCGCGAGGCGATCAGCGCCAGGTACGGCCTGGAGCCCGAGCGGCTGCTGTTCGGCTGCGGCTCGGACGAGATCTTCCAGCTGATCGGCCAGACCTTCCTCCAGCCCGGGGACAACGCCGTCCAGGGCGAGCATGGCTTCGGCGCCTTCGCCATCGCCACCCGCGCCGCCGGCGGTGAGGTGCGCATGGCGACCGAGATCAACCTGCGCATCGATGTGGACGAGCTGCTTGCCTGCGTGGACGACCGCACCCGGATCGTCTGGGTCGCCAACCCCGCCAACCCGACGGGCACGGTGGTGAGCGGATCCGAGATCCGCCGGCTGCATGCGGCCCTGCCCGCCGACGTGGTGCTGGTGCTGGACGGCGCCTATGCCGAGTTCGCCGACGACCCGGACTTCGAGGATGGCGCAGACCTGGTCCGGAACTTCACCAACGTCATCATGACGCGGACCTTCTCCAAGCTGCACGGCCTGGCCGCCCTGAGGGTGGGCTGGGCCTACATGCCGCAGGAGATGGCCGACGCCATCGACCGGATCCGCCTGCCCTTCAACGTCTCCATCCCCGCCCAGCGTGCGGCCATCGCCGCCCTGGCGGACGAGGACTTCCAGGCGCGCTCGCTGGAACTGGTCCGGACCTGGCGGCCCTGGCTGGCCCAGCAGCTGGGCGGCCTGGGGCTGGAGACCACGGCGTCCAGCGCCAACTTCGTCCTCGCCCGCTTCCCGAAGACGCCCGGGCGGACGGCGGCGGACGCCGACGCCTTCCTCTGCGCCCGGGGCCTGATCCCGCGGATGGTGGGCGGCTATGGCCTGCCCGACCACCTTCGCCTCACCATCGGGCTTGAAGAACACAACCGGGCCGTCGTGGACGCCCTGGCGGCCTTCATGGGGACCCGCCCGTGATCTATCCCAGGATGGCGGTGATCGGCTGCGGCCTGATCGGGTCCTCGGTGATCCGCGCCGCCCGCGCCTCGGGCGCCGTGGGTTCGGTGGCCGTCGGCGACGCCAGCGAGGCGCACCGGTCCGAGATCGCCGCCCTGGGCTATGCTGACCTCGTCACCGGCAACATGGCCGAGGCGGTGGGGAACGCCGACCTCGTGGTCTTCGCCGTGCCGGTCCTGGCCATGGGCCCCGCGGCGGCCGCCGCCGCGGCGGCGATGAAGCCGGGCGCCACGGTCACCGACGTCGGCTCGGTCAAGGTCAGCGTGGCCGAGGCCCTGCGCGCGGCCCTCCCCGACACCGTGCATCTCGTGCCCGGGCACCCCATCGCGGGCACCGAGCAGTCCGGCCCGGCCGCAGGCTTCGCCGAGCTGTTCCGCGGCCGCTGGGTGATCCTGACCCCGGAGGCGAATGACCAGCCGGACTACCAGGACGCCGTGGGCAGGCTCTCGGACTTCTGGACCGCCCTGGGCGCCCAGGTCGACACCATGGACGCCGCCCACCACGACCTCGTCCTGGCGGTCACCAGCCACCTGCCCCACCTGATCGCCTACAACATCGTCGGCACCGCCGCCGACATGGAGGAAGTCACCCGGGCCGAAGTGATGAAGTACTCGGCCGGCGGCTTCCGGGACTTCACCCGGATCGCCGCCTCGGACCCGACCATGTGGCGGGACATCTTCCTGGCGAACAAGGACGCGGTGCTCGAGATCCTGGGTCGCTTCACCGAGGACCTCCAGGCCCTGTCCCGCGCCATCCGCTGGGGCGAGGGCGACAAGCTGTTCGACCTGTTCAGCCGCACCCGCGACATCCGCCGGGGCATCGTCGCCGCCGGACAGGAGAGCGCGGAACCGAACTTCGGCCGCGACCGGGCCGGGCCGGCGGAGGCGCCGAAGCCATGAGCGGCTATGCCTGGCTGGCCGGGGCCATCGCCACGGAGATCGTCAGCACCAGCCTGCTGAAACTCTCCGAGGGGTTCACCCGCCCCCTGCCCGGGGTCGGCGCCATCGCCCTGGTGGCGGTGTCCTTCTACTGCCTCGCCCAGGCGCAAAGGACCATCCCGATGGGGATCGGGTACGCCATCTGGTCCGGGGTCGGCATCCTCGCCATCACAGCCATCGGCTGGGTCGGCTTCCGCCAGAAGCTGGATGCCCCGGCCGTGGCCGGGATCACCCTGATCCTCGCCGGCGTCCTGGTGATCCGCCTGTTCTCCCGCGCCGAGGCCTGACCGGTCGCCCCGAGACGGCGCGTTCCGTTTCGGGCCCGGGTGGGTTAGGTCTGGCCCGTGACCCCGCC
>CAIMLY010000300.1 GCA_903842425.1 uncultured Alphaproteobacteria bacterium
CCGAAGTCGGTGTCCTCCCAGATGACCTCCATCTCGGAGTCCGGCTTCATGTAGCGGCTGACGAACTTCCCGATGGTGTTGCGGTGGACGAAGGGCAGGTGCGGACTGTCGAGCATGTTCTCCATGGCCCGCGTCCAGTGGCAGTTCCAGGTCCGCTCGACGATGATCCGGGCCAGGGACGGGTCGGTCAGGGTCTCCGGGACCACCGGCTCGCCGGGCGGGCTCCCCGCCGGGTCGGTGTAGACCCAGACGAAGTCGCCGACGGCCCGGGCCGGAAGGGCCGTGGCGCCCAGGGTCTCCAGCCGGGCCTTGGGGTTCAGGGGAACCCCGCGGTTGGCGCCGTCGGTCCCGAACCGCCAGCCATGGAAGGGGCATTCCAGACACCCCTCCGGGGTGACCCGTCCAAGGGACAGCCGGACACCCCTGTGGGGACACTGGTCCACCAGGACCCCCGGCGCACCCCCGGCCCCCAGGAAGACCGCAAGCCGCTCCCCCGCGAGTTGGACCCCCACCGGACCTCCTGCAAGGCTGCGCAGGGGGACGAGGGGGGTCCAGACCCGGGCGAAGCCCTCGAACATCAGTCCTCGCCCCGCGCCTTGCGGGCGTCGGCCAGGGCCTTCACAAGGCCGATCGAGCCCAGGAAGTAGTGGAAGGCCGCCCAGAGGTAGAAGCAGAGCGAGATGATCACGCCCGACCGGGTCGCCTCGACCAGGCTGGTCTGGCACCGGGCGGCGAGCTCGGCCGGGGCCCCCGCCGGGGCGACGCCGCCGGGGCAGGCCTGGGCGAAGCTCTCCCCGCCGCCGACCCCGCCCAGCATCTGGCCGAGGGAGGCCAAGATGCCGTGGTGGGCGCCCTGGGTGAAGTTGAACTGGGCGAAGTGGTCAATCACCCAGCCGGTGAAGGGCGGGCCTCCGCCAAGGGCGATCAGGTTGAGGAAGAACAGCATGATGGCCGCCGCGGTCGCCCGGCGGCGGGTCTCCACCATGTTCTGCACCACCCCGAAGGTCGGGCCGAGATAGGTGTAGTGGAAGATGCCGGGGATCAGCAGGATCAGGGCGGCCGACTGCCAGGAGGGCTGCAGGTAGGCGACGATGTAGATCGGGGTCGCGATGGCCAGGCCGATCGCCGGGGTCAGGGCGTACCAGCGCGGGCTCCGCAGGGCCAGCCGGTCTGTGACCACGCCCCCCAGCAGGGTCCCGATGCCCGCCGAGATGCCGCCCACCAGCCCGGTGATCAGTCCGACCTGGGCGTAGTCCAGGCCGAAGGCGCGGGAGAAGTAGGGCGGCACGAACTGGCCGGAGCCGTAGGAGCCGAAGGAGGCGATGGTCACCCCCAGGATCATGTGAAGGACCGGCCACTTGCCGAACAGGGTCTTCACGATCGCCCACATCTCGCGGAACTCACCGCCCATCGAGAAGGGCGGAGACGCCGCCAGCGAGGCCCCGCCATCGGCCTCGGAGTGGCCGCGCGGGGGTTCCTTGATCATGAGCTTGATGGCGATGGCGATGAGGATGCCGGGCAGGCCCACCAGCATGAAGGCCACCCGCCAGGAGAAGTTCTGGGCCAGCCATCCCCCCGCCACGGCCCCGAGCATGGTGCCGATGGGGATCCCCAGGGCATAGACGGCCAGGGCGCTGGCCCGCTTCTTGGGCTCGAAGTAGTCGCTGATCAGGGAGTGGGCCGGGGGGTTCAGTCCCGCCTCGCC
The DNA here is from genome assembly GCA_903842425.1 of uncultured Alphaproteobacteria bacterium. GTDB lineage: Bacteria > Pseudomonadota > Alphaproteobacteria > Caulobacterales > Caulobacteraceae > Phenylobacterium. The sequence goes on from CAIMLY010000300.1 coordinate 1,706, forward strand.
GAAGCCCACCCCGAACCGGTAGGCCGCCAGCATGACAAAGCTGGTCGCCGTCCCGCACAGGGCGGTGAAGCCCGACCAGATGACAATGGCGGCGGTGATGATGTTGACCCGGGAGAACCGCTCGGCGAAGCGCGCGATCGGGATCCCGAGGAAGGTGTAGAGAAGGGCGAAATACAGCCCGCCCAGCAGGCCCAGCTGGGTGTCGGTGATCTTGAGGTCGACCTTGATCGCCTGCCCGATGGTCGAGATGATCGTCCGGTCGATGAAATTGAAGGTGTAGGCCGTGACCAGGAGGGTCAGGACCACGCTCTTGTAGTTGTTGCTGTAAACAGGCCGGTCCGCAGCCTGCGGCTGCGCTTCAAGCGTCGACATGAACTCGTTTCCCCCACGGCGAACCGCCGTTTCCCAGGCCGACTTTAGCGCCTGCCGACGCAAGGGGAAGGGGGCGCGCGCACTTCCTCACCGACGCCTCCTCCGGGTAGAAGCGGGGCATGGCTGAACGGATCACCGACGCGGACGACCCCCGGATCGCGGACTACCGGGACGTGCGGGAGAAGGACCTGGTCGGGCGCCAGGGCCGCTTCATCGCCGAGGGATCGGTGGTCCTGCGCAGCCTGCTGGACAGCCCCCTCGCCAGGCCGGTCTCGGTCCTCGTCGCCGAGGCCCGTGTCTCGGGAGTGTCCGGCCTGCTCGGAAGGGTCGGGCCTGAGACGCCTGTCTTCGTCGCCACGCAGGACGTCATGGACCGCATTGTGGGTTTTCCCATCCACCGCGGGATCCTGGCCCTCGGGGTCGCCGGACCCCGTCCTGATGTCCCGGCGCTCCTGGAGGGTCTCGGGCGTGAGGCCCTGGTCATGGCCCTGTGCGGGATCTCCAACCACGACAACATGGGCGGCCTGTTCCGCAACGCCGCCGCCTTCGGCGCAGACGCGGTCCTGCTGGACACGGCCTGCTGCGACCCCTTCTACCGGAAGGCCCTGAGGGTCTCGGTCGGCGGAGTCCTGCGGGTTCCCCAGGCCCGGCTCGGCCAGGACGAGGACCTGGTCAAGGTCCTGCAGGAGCAGGGGTTCCGTGTTCTCGCCCTGAGTCCCTCGGGCGCGCGGGACCTTTCCGGCGTTCGCGGGGGAGGCCGGACGGCGGTGCTCTTCGGCGCCGAGGGCCCGGGCCTCGCCCCCGAGGTCCTGTCCCGCTGCGAGACGCTGCGGATCCCCATGAGCGCCGGATTTGATTCCCTGAATGTGGCGACCACTTCGGGTATCGTCCTCCATCACCTGCGCAACCGCGGCGGGGAAGGGGCGAGGCCGGAATGAACGACCTGCTGGACCGGCCCGAGCTTCGGCTCCTCCTCGCCCTGGGGATCGGGCTGCTGGTCGGCGTCGAGCGCGAGCGAAGCAAGGGGGCGGGCCCCTCGCGGGGGGCCGCCGGCCTGCGAACCTTCGCCCTGATTGGCCTGGTGGGCGGGGTCGCCGGCCTGTTTGGCCAGCCTCTCCTGACGGCGGTGTCGGGCCTCTTCGTCGCCGCCGCCGCCGTCGCCTCCTACCGGCGATCGCGTCCAGACGACCCCGGCCTCACCACCGAGGTGGCCATGTTCGCCACCTTCCTCCTGGGCCTGATGACGGCGGACCGGCCCCAGGCGGCTGCGGCGGCTGGGGTCGTCATGGCGGTCCTCCTGGCCGCCCGGGCGCCGCTCCAGGCCCTGGTGCGGGACATCCTGACCCAACGGGAGCTGATGGACGGCCTGGCCTTCGCCATCGCCGCCCTGGTCATCCTGCCGCTCCTGCCGGATCGCGCCATCGATCCCCTGGGGGTCCTGAACCCCTTCGCCCTGTGGCGACTGGCGGTGGTGATGATGGGCCTCAGCGCCCTCGGCTACATCGCCCAGCGGCTGGAAGGCGGGCGTCGCGGCCTGGTGCTGGCCGGGCTCGCCGGGGGGTTCGTGTCCTCCACGGCCACCATCGCCGGCATGGCGAGGCGGGCTCTGGCGTCCCCCTCCGAGACCGCCGCCGCCGCGGCTGCGGGCGTGGCCTCCATGCTGTCGTCCATGGCCTATCTTTCGCTGCTTCTCGCGACGCTCCGGCCCCAGCTCCTGGTCGACCTGGCCCTGCCGCTCCTGTCCGGCGGCGCAGTCATCCTGGCCTATGCCCTCATCCTCGCCCGGCGGGCGCCTGCCCCGACGCCGGGCTCTGCACAGACGGGCCGGGCCTTCGACCTGCGGTCGACGGCGCTGTTTGTCGGCCTCGTGGCCGGGTGCACCCTGATCAGCCGTCTGCTTGAGCTCTGGCTGGGTGACAGGGGCGTCCTCGCGGGCGCCGCGGCGACAGGGCTCGCCGACGCCCATGCCGCCGCCCTCTCGGTGACCGGGCTCGCGGCGGCCGGAAAGCTCCCGGATACGGTGGCGGCCCTCGGGGTGCTGTTCGCCGTCACGGCCAACATGCTGATCAAGGCGCCCACCGCCTGGATCCTCGGCGGCAGGGCCTACGGGGCCCGGGTCAGCCTCGGCGCGGTCCTGCTCACCCTGGGTGTCCTGGGGGGCGCCCTCCTCCAGGGGTGGCTGGCCGGCTGAGCCGCGGCGCTTGTCAAAGGGCGCGCCGGGCGGCTAGAGCCTAGTCGAACCCCGGCCGTTGCGCCGGCGTGATTTCAGAGCCTTACGGAGGCCCCCATGGCCATTGACGCGGCGACCGTGCGCAAGGTCGCCAGACTGGCGCGCATCGCCGAGCCGGAAGCCCGCATCGAGCCCCTGGCCCGTGAGATCAGCGGGATCATGGACTGGATCGAGCAGCTTTCCGAGGTGGACATCGAAGGCGTGGAGCCGATGACCTCTGCCGTCTCCCGGCCCGCCCCCCTTCGCGATGACGTGGTCACCGAAGGCGGCGATCCCGAGCGCATCCTCGCCAACGCCCCACGCCGGGCCGGCGACTTCTTCGTCGTGCCCAAGGTGGTCGAGTAATGTCTTCCCTGACCGATCTGACCCTGCGGGAGGCCCTGGACGGCCTCTCGGCCCGGACCTTCTCGTCCGAGGAGCTGACCCGCGCCCATGTCGAGGCGGTCGAGGCCGCCCGCCCGCTGAACGCCTACATCCTGGAGACGCCCGAGAAGGCCCTGGACATGGCCCGGGCGTCCGACGCCCGGCGCGCCGCCGCAGAGGCGGGACCACTGGATGGCGTTCCCCTGGGGATCAAGGACCTGTTCTGCACCGATGGCGTGCGCACCACGGCGGGCAGCCGGATCCTCGGTGGTTTCACGCCCACCTACGAGTCCACCGTCACCTCGCAGCTCTGGCGCGACGGCGCCGTGATGCTGGGCAAGCTGAACCTGGACGAGTTCGCCATGGGCTCGTCGAACGAGACCTCGGCCTTCGGTCCGGTGGTGAGTCCCTGGCGTCGCCGGGGCGATACCGCGCCCCTGACCCCCGGCGGCTCCTCCGGGGGCTCGGCCGCCGCGGTCGCCGCCGGACTCTGCCTGGGGGCGACCGCCACCGATACCGGCGGCTCCATCCGCCAGCCGGCCGCCTTCACGGGCACGGTGGGCATCAAGCCGACCTACGGACGCTGCTCGCGCTGGGGCGTGGTCGCGTTCGCGTCCTCGCTGGACCAGGCCGGCCCGATCACCCGGACGGTGGAGGACGCCGCCATCCTGTTGAAGTCCATGTCGGGCCATGATCCGAAGGATTCCACCAGCCTGGACGTCGAGGTGCCGGACTTCGCGTCCTTTGTCGGACGCTCGGTCAAGGGCATGCGGATCGGCGTGCCCAGGGAGTACCGGGTCGACGGCATGCCCGCCGAGATCGAGGCCCTCTGGGAACAGGGCATCGCCTGGCTTCGCGACGCCGGCTGCGAGATCGTCGAGGTCTCCCTGCCGCACACCCGCTACGCCCTGCCAGCCTACTACATCGTTGCACCCGCCGAGGCCTCGTCCAACCTCGCCCGTTACGACGGCATGCGCTACGGCCTCCGCGCCGAGGCGTCCGGCCTGACCGACACCTACGAGAAGTCCCGCGCCGAGGGCTTCGGCGAGGAGGTCAAGCGCCGCATCCTGATCGGCACCTACGTGCTGTCTGCGGGGTACTACGACGCCTATTACCTGCGGGCGCTCAAGGTCCGGCGGCGCATCGCCGATGATTTCACTGAGGCCTTCGGGAAGGTCGACGCCCTGCTGACGCCCACGGCGCCCTCGGCGGCCTTCGCCCTGGGCGAGAACGCGGACGATCCGGTCGCCATGTACCTGAACGACATCTTCACGGTGACGGTGAACCTGGCGGGCCTGCCTGGCATGAGCGTTCCGGCCGGCCTCGACGCCCGGGGGCTGCCGCTGGGGCTTCAGCTGATTGGAAGGCCCCTCGACGAGGGGCTGCTGTTCTCGCTTGGCGGCGCCATCGAGGCCGCCGCAGGCTTCACCGCGAAGCCCGCACGCTGGTGGTGAGGACGGGCCCGGGGGCTTCCCGGGCCTCGTCCGTCCGGGGGGAGTCCCCGGACGGAGCCCCAGGCGGATCCTACTTGGAGGAGGAGGCCGGGGCTTGGGCGGTGGCCGACTCCAGGCCCTTCTGGATCGCCGAGAGCTTCTCTTCCGTCAGCATGTTGCCCGCCATCGGCTGCAACTGGCGCAGGGTCATGCCCTTGAACTGCTCATAGGCCGGATGCTGGGTCACGTCCCCGAGTTCCTTGACCAGTATGGCCTTGGTGGTCGGGTCCGCCGCCAGCTCGGCGATGGGGGTGCTGTCGACGGACTTGGCGTCGGCGGCGAAGGCGGCGCCGGCTGCGAAGGCGATGGACAGGCCGGCAAGGCCGGCGACGAGGGTCTTCTTCATGCGGGATCTCCAAGTTTGGGGCCTCGTTTGGGCGAGGCGAACGGTAGCGGGAGGAGGCGACAAAACCGCGACCTTCGCAAGAGGCTTCCGCTGGGGTCTGGCCCGCACTAAACAGGCGTCATGAGCGATGCATCCAAATTGATCCAGGGCCGCACCGGTCCCTGGGAAATCGTGCTGGGCCTCGAGGTCCACGCCCAGGTGGCCTCCAACGCCAAGCTCTTCTCCGGCGCCGCCGTCGGATTCGGCGCGGGCCCGAACGCCCAGGTCAGCCTGGTCGACGCCGCCATGCCCGGCATGCTTCCGGTCCTCAACCGCTACTGCGTCGAGCAGGCGGTGCGCACCGGGCTGGGCCTGAAGGCGCAGATCAACCTGGTGAGCCGCTTCGACCGGAAGAACTATTTTTACCCGGACCTGCCCCAGGGCTACCAGATCAGCCAGTTCAAGGACCCCATCGTCGGCGAGGGCGAGGTCCTGGTGGAACGGGACGACGGCTCGACCTTCACGGTCGGCATCGAGCGCCTGCACCTGGAGCAGGACGCCGGCAAGAGCCTGCACGACCAGGACCCAAACGCCACCTATGTGGACCTGAACCGGGCCGGCACGGCGCTGATGGAGATCGTCTCCCGGCCCGACATGCGCTCGGCCGAGGAAGCCGCCGCCTATGTCAAGAAGCTGCGGACCATCCTCGTCTACCTGGGCAGCTGCGACGGCGACATGGAGAAGGGCAACCTGCGGGCTGACGTCAACGTCTCGGTCCGCCGGCCCGGCGAGCCCCTGGGCACGCGCTGCGAGATCAAGAACGTCAATTCCTACCGCTTCATCCAGCAGGCCATCGAGTACGAGGCCCGGCGGCAGGTCGAGATCCTCGAGGACGGCGGCAGGATCGACCAGGAGACCCGGCTCTTCGACCCTGTGAAGGGCGAGACCCGCTCCATGCGCTCCAAGGAGGACGCGCACGACTACCGCTACTTCCCCGACCCCGACCTCCTGCCCCTCGAGCTCGACCCGGCCTGGGTCAAGTCCATCGAGGACAGCCTGCCGGAACTGCCCGACGCCAAGAAAGCCCGCTTCCAGAGCCAGTACGGCCTGACCGCCTACGACGCCGGCGTCCTGATCAGCGAACAGGCCAGGGCCGACTATTACGAGGCC